>JANXYT010000351.1 GCA_025355915.1 Holophagaceae bacterium | reverse complement strand
TCGGTACTTTCGAGTTTGGATCCACCGTGGTGCTGCTCGTGGGCGGGCCCCGGGCCAAGGACTGGGTCCCACTGCCCAGGGAAGGCAGCATCCACATGGGACAGCGGTTGGGGGCGTACCGGTGAGCGAATCTGAAATCTTCAACCAGGACCCACTCTGGGACGAGGGCGGTGACCTGTCCGGCGCACTGGAGGCACTCTTCACCGCCGCGGGTGAGGTGCTCGACCTGGCGCGGCTCCGGGAGCTCACGGGCCTGGGTGATGGCGCCCTCCAACAGGGCATCGAGAAGCTCCAGGAGCGGCTGCAGGGGGCGAGCGGCCTGCGGCTGTTGGAAGTGGGCGGCGGCTGGCGCATGGCCACCAGCCCCATCTACAAGGAGATGGTCGCGCGGCTGGTGACCACCACCCGCAGCGGCAAGCTCACGACCGCCCAGATCGAAGCGTTGGCCATCATCGCCTATCGCCAACCCGTCACCATCACCGAGTTGAATGCCATCCGCAGCGTCACCAGCAGCGCCAATCAGGTGAAGAGCCTCATGGAACGGCAGCTCATCACCCCCGCGGGCCGCAAGACCGTGGTGGGCCGGCCCATGACGTACGCCACCACCCAAGCCTTCCTCCTGCACTTCGGCCTGAAGAGCCTGCACGACCTGCCGCTGCTGGCAGACTTCGGCGAGGGCCGTCTGGAGGCGGAGGCCTTGGCGGCGCTGGAGCCGCCCCTCCCCGAAGACGGCCTGTTCGGCGCGGGCGGCTTGATCCCAGAGCCAGAACCGGCCATCAATCCGGAACTGATCGACGGACCCGAGCCGCCCGCATCCGAGGAAAGCCCTGAACCATGAGCCAGCCCCGCCTCAGCCTGGAAGAACAGCCTGGGAAACCCCAGGGCGAAAGCCCCACGGGGTTCGTCCTGCAGAGCTGGCAGAAGGGCTTGCTGCTGATCGCGCTCCTGGGAGTCCTCTACCTGCGCATCTGGCGGCGGAAGCAGGCCCGAATCCAGATCTGCAGCCACTGCGGAAAAAAGAATCCCCCGCACCAGAGCAACTGCCAGAAGTGCGCGGCACCGCTGTTGCGGGTGGAATAGCTGTCAGCTGTCAGCCATCGGCTCCCAGCTGGGCTGTCGGCTTTTACTGATAGCTCAGAGCCGACAGCCGATAGCTAAAATTCAATCTCGATGGACTCTTCCGCGAGGTCGTTTTCTTCGCCCAGCACTTCGCAGGCTGCCCCGTACATCTGGAGCACGGCGGTCTTGCGGTTGCTCAGGCTGGTAAGCAGATCCTTCACGCGCTGCACTTCAGACGCGATGGTGTTGTTGATCTGCGACACCTCGGAGCGACAGCGCTCCCGCGTGGTCTCGTAAAAGGATTTCTGGTCCTGGCTCAGATCCATGGGGGCTCCCGGTGGGATGGAAAAACAGGGTGTAATGGTGGAGTTTATCTTGGTTCAGGACCAGCCGGCCACGGCCAGCATGATGACCAGGATCACAGCCAAAGTGAGAATCACGGGAAGCAGCCAGGGCGGGCGGGAAGGCTCGATCTCGTCCGCCACCGGCACCGGAGGCAACTCTACCGCCATGTCCAGGCGGGCACTAGAACCACTGCGGGAGGCGGTCCCTGTGCCCGTCAGGTCGCCCGCCACCCGGTGGGTCCCGCTGGTGAAACTGGCTGGAACCGGAAACCGGGCAGAAACCAGGGTTTCCAGGTTTTCCCGGGAGCCTTTGAGCAGGGCGTTCATGTATTCGGCCACATCATGCTCGGTGATGGGGGTTCCCTGCCGCTGGAGGTAGTCCCTCAGGTCCCGCTCCATGAACCGCGCCGAAGGATAGCGATGATCCACGCCCTTCTGCAGGGCCTTGTTCACAATGGCCGCCATCTCGCGCGATACATTTGGATTCAGGGTGGCCAGATCCGAGATGCGGCCCAGACGGACCTTCTCCAGCACGCCCAGCTCCGAATCCGCCTGGAAACAGCGCTCGCCGGTGAGCAGCTCGAAGAGCACCAGGCCCAGGGAATACAGGTCGGAGCGATTGTCCAGGGGCTGGCCCGTGGCCTGCTCCGGGCTCATGTACAGCAGCTTGCCCTTGAGCGCCCCGGCCACTGTATGGCTGGCCTTGCTGGCGGCCTTGGCGATGCCGAAGTCCACGAGCTTCACGGCGCCTTCGGTGGAGAGGATCACGTTCTGGGGGCTGATGTCCCGGTGGACGAGCTTCAACTCGCGGTCATCGAAGCCGCGCTTGCGATGGGCGTAGTCGAGCGCCGCGGCCACCTTCATCACCACAAAGGCCGCCACCTGTTCCGGGAAGGGGGTTCCGTACTCGCGCACCTTCCTTAGGAGGGTGCGGAGGTCGCGGCCATTCACGTATTCCATGGCGATGTAGTAGGAACTGCCGGCCTTCCCGAGATCGAAGATCTGTACGATGTTCGGATGCGTCAGCTGGGCCGCCAGCTTGGCTTCGTCGATGAACATCGTGACGAAGTCCTCGTTGTCGCTGAAGTGGGGCAGGATGCGCTTGATCGCCACGATCTTCTGGAAACCCTGCACGCCGCGCTGCTGGGCCTTGAAGAGCTCGGCCATGCCGCCCACGGCGATCTTCTCCAGCAGGAAGTAGTTCCCATACTCCTCGATGGCCTCGGGAGGGGCGCTGGGGGCCTCCGACCGCACCGCGACTGAGGGCACACTGGCAGGGGCCGCAGGGGGGTGGGAAGCCGCCCATTCGAAGGGATCGCTTACCCCCGAAATGCCGCTGAGGGTGAAGTGGGAAGGGGCCGGCGGTTCAGCCGCAACCGGAGGCGGGGAAGGACTGGCCCCGGTCATCCGGGCCGAAGCCACCTTGACGGAAGGAACGGGGAGATTCCCGCGCTCGGGAACGGCAATGGAAAGGGCTTCGACCTCCTCAAGCACCGGACCAAAGATGTCCGCCGTGCTCAGCGGGGCCTGGGGACCTGAGGGTACCACCGGTGCCGAGGCCTGCGCGAACATGGCGAAGGGATCCGAAGGCGGGCTGACGGGCCGTTCCAGATCCTCCAGCAGATCGCCAAAAATATCATCGGTGTTGAACTTGGCGCCCTCGGGGCGATACCGCCGCAATGCAGCTACGAGGGCTGACTCCGGCTGGGTGCGATCCAGGTAGCCCTGGACCTCAAGCGGCGATCCCTGCCCAGCAGGACCGGGCGTCGACCCTTCGGAGAGGATCAGCACCGGCATCAGAGGATTCCGCTCCCGAAGCGTCCGAGCCACCCCGTAGCCCCCTTCACCGGGCACAGATGGGTCGAGCAGCAGCAGATCCGGGATCAGACCCGTATCGAGAAACGACTGGGCCTGCTCCGACTGGATCCACCGCAAAGCCCAGCCATCCGTCTCGAGGGCGGACACCAGGCCGGGAGTCTTGAGCGACTCACCGTCCAGGATCAATAGCAGAGGGCGGGACATGCGGCTCCAGGCGCGGGGGAACTTCCAGGGTAGCTTGGGGTTTTGGATCTCGCCATAACTCGGAATCAGAGATACACTTCTCGTTCGGTCCGGTGCTGCCTGGCAGCCCCGGCTCAATCCACGGGAAAGGAGGTGCATCCACATGCCTTTGGTCAAGGTCAAAGAAGACGAAACGTTCGAATTCGCCCTTCGCCGCTTCAAGCGGAAGTGCGAAAAGTCCGGGATCCTCAGCGAGCTGAAGAAGCGTCAGCACTATGAGAAGCCCAGCGCCAAGCGCAAGCGGAAGATGCTCGCCGCCCGTAAGAAGACCCTCAAGCGCCTCTCGCAAGAACGGCGCATGATCGGGTGATACTGTCTGGCGCAGCGCATGCGCTG
>JANXYT010000384.1 GCA_025355915.1 Holophagaceae bacterium | reverse complement strand
CGCTCCTGCTCCTTCATGACTTGGCCCATCCTGGGCCTCGCCCCTTGGGGGTCATGCGCCACGCGCACGGTCGGCCTCCGCTCCTGCTCCGGCCTCATCCGGCCCACCCGACTGGAAGTTCCTTCAACAGCCGGGCCAGTTGTTCGCGCCGGTCCCCCCGATTGAGGCGACGGTCATCCATGCTTCCGCGGTGGGCCATGGTGTCGGTGAGGGTGCGCTGCAGATCATCCGGGGTGATGAAGTCCCGGCCCTCGAGCCAGGCCTCGGCCTGAGCCAGACCCAGCCAATGCTTGGCGGCGCGGGTGGAACAAAAGCCACCCCCGGCCCGGATGCGCTCCACCATCCGCTCGACGTAAGCCAGCACCGCCTCGGCGACCTTTACGCTCCGCACCGCAGTGCGGGCCTGCCGCCAGCCATCCAGATCCAGCACGGGTGAGAGCGTACTCAGGCGCTCGGACCCCGCCTCCCCCGTGAGGATCAGCCGCTCGGCGGCACGATCGGGGTAGCCCAGGTGGATCGTGCAGGAGAACCGGTCCAGCTGGCTTTCGGGCAGCGGGAAGGTCCCGGCGTGATCCAGCGGATTCTGGGTCGCGATGACGAAGAAGGGGTCGGGAAGCTTATGGGTGCTCCGATCCAGTGTGACCTGCCCCTCCACCATCGCCTCGAGCAGGGCGCTCTGGGTCTTGGGGCCGATGCGGTTCAGCTCGTCCAGCAGCAGCACGTGGCAAAACACGGGGCCGGGCTGGAAGTGGAAATTCTGTTCCTTGGCATCCCAGAGGTGAACGCCCAGCAGGTCGGAGGGCAGCAGATCGTTGGTGCCCTGCACGCGCTGGAAGGAACCGCCCAGGATGCGGGACAGCCCCTTGGCCAGGGTGGTTTTGCCCACCCCCGGCAGATCCTCCAGTAGTACGTGGCCGCCCGCCAGCATGGCTGCGAAGGCCCGCCGCACTTGGGCCTCCTTGCCCACCACCACGGACTGGAGCGCCGCCAACCCGGACTGCGCCGCGGGACGGATCCCCTCCGCGCTGCGGACCGGGGGAATGAGGACGGGTGGGGCTTGGGTCATGGTGTCTTCCGCAGGAGAGTGCTTCCTCTATCTTCCAGAGGGATGCCGTGATCCCGCAAGCGCTGAGCCAGGGTCCGAACCGTGAGGGCCAGGATTTCCGCAGCCCGGGGCAGGTCACCGGCGGTCTCGCTCATGGCCCGGCGCAGCAGCTGGGCCTCGGCGGACCGCGCCACAGCCTTCAGCATTCCATCCAGGTCGCCGTGTTCAGGCCAAGACAGGCAGAGGGGCGCGGCGAGACCCAAGCCCAGATCCGGAAAGGAGCGAATGGCGTGCCCTTCAGAAAAAAGGAGCGTCCGGCCCACCAATACCTCCAGCTCCCGCACATTGCCCGGCCAGGGATGGTCCAGCAGCTGCCGCTCTGCACTGCGCTCCAGCCAGACAACAGGGCGCCCTTCCCGCCTCGCGGACTGCTCCAGCAACAGGCGGGCCAGGGCCAGAAGATCCTCCCGGCGTTCCCTCAGCGAAGGCACACGCAGTTCCAGAGAACCCAGCCGCTGCGCGATGTCCGGGGCCAGGACCCCCTCGGAATCCACGCCGCCCATCCAGGCGAGGCGGCGTCCGGATTCGCCATCCATGGCCCGGGCAAGGGGCCCGGCGGCGGCCGTGGAGAGGTGCTCCAGCCCGGCAAGGAAGAGGCTGCCGCCCGCCAGCAATTGGAGCATCCGGGGATCGGGCCCGTCCGGCCCCAGGGTCGCGGCGGATAGGCTCAGGTAGGGTGCCGCCGGATGGCGCAGGACGTGAAGGCGCCGGGCGCAGCGTTCCCGCCCGGATCCTCGCTCCCCCCGGAACACGACGGGGAGATCGGCACTGGCCGCCTGACGGAGGGCAGCGTCCAGCGCCTGCATGGCCGGACTGTGCGCGACCCAGGGTTCGGCGGGATCCGGCGGAGGGGCGCCCACCAGGGCGCGAAGCCGGTCGAGCAGGGCGAGGAAGGCATCGAGGTCGAAGGGTTTGGGCAGGAAGTCGTCCGCGCCAAGCCGCATGGCCTCCACGATGTCCTTGGGTTCCCCGAAAGCCGACATGAGGACCACCCGCAGGCCCGGATGCAACCGTCGCGCTCGGCGGATCAGCTCGATGCCGCTCATGCCAGGCAGCCGCAGATCGGTGACGAGGACATGGAAGGGCTGGGATTCCAGGTGCCGCAGTGCCTCCTGCGGATCCGCCACGGCCCGCACCGTCCAGACGGACCCTTCCAGAGCCTGGGTCAGCAGACGCCGGAAACTGTCCTTGTCCTCGACCAGCAGGAGGTCCATGGCTAGAAATTAGCAGCTATCACCATTCGCCAGGATTGGCGAATAGGACCGCACGCGGAGCGTCGGCTCCGAAGGAGCGAGAGCACAGGAGGTGCTCTCGTCAGCTATCAGCCGTCGGCTGTCGGCTGTCAGTTATCCCCGCCACAGCCCTCGATGAACTTCCGGCTTTGCGCCTCGGCCTGGGCCTCGAAGAGGGTTGCGCCCTCCACCAGATGAAGGCCCGTCTCCCGGGCCCAGAGGGCGAAGGCGGTGTCCTCCTTGTAGATCCACTCCACGGCCCAGCGGGCACTGGGGCGGGCGGCCTCCAACAACTGAGGGAACGGGGCTGGGTCCTCGGCGGCCATCCCCGCACTGGTGGCCTGGACGACCCCCACCGGCGCGAAGGCAGCCACGGTTTCTGCACTCGCCGGTGATCGGCGGGAAACCTGAAGCACCGCCCGCCCAGAGGCAGCCAGTGCCGTGAGACTGGTACGCGCCACGCCGCCCTCCCCCAGCAGTAGCACGGGCCCAGATTCCAGCTGCGACAGCGACTGTTCAAAGGCCTCGGCGTCGGTGTTCGCGCCCTGCCACGGATCCGCCGGCGACCGCCGCCAGAGGGTATTCAGCGGGCCCTTCAAGCCGAGCGTCTCGGGCAGTGACAGCTTCAACGGCGCCGTGATGCTCAGTCCAAGAATGCGGAGGGCATCCAGGGCCTCCCTCGCCTCGCCGGCCTCGCCACAGACCAGGGGCACGTAGATCAGATCCTTGAAGGCCTGCTGGAACCGCGCGTTATGGAAGGCTGGCCCCCGCGAATGCAGCACGGGATCCCCGATGACCCCGCAGAGCCCGTGGCCCGGATGGAGCTTCGCGCTGCGCCAGGCCCGCAGGGCCGCCAGGGGCACCTGGCCCGGGGCGGCAGGCGGGCCATCATCCGGCGCCGCGTAGGTAAAGGCTCCGCCCCAGGCGGACTGCATCACTCGACTGGTCAGGCCCTTGGGTCCCATAAGAAAGGCCGACAGGCGGATGCCGCGGTCCCGGGCCCAGGCCAGCGGATCCACAAGGCGGGCATTGTCGCTCAGGCGCCCGGCCCAGTCCACCCACTTGAAGGCTTCGCCTTCAGGCAGGGCCCGCAGCCGCTCGGTCAGATCGAAGGTCCCTGGAGCCACATGAACGGATCGCAGCAACCGGACATGGGTCCGAGCCGCCTGGATCTCCGGCGGGATGGGCAGGTCCCACTCGAGATCCACCCAGGCAGGTTTGCCCTTGAGCGCACGCACCAGCTGGGCGATGCGCCCCGCCTCCTCCTCATCGGGCCATCGCCCGCCCTCCGAGACCCGCCGACAAGTCACCAGGCAGCGGCGCTTCAGGGCGTCCACCAGGGCTTCGGGATCCATCCCTGGAAACAGATCGAGCCGGAGTTCAGGCAGGGCATCGTCACCCAGGCGTTTCCCGCAGGCCAGCGCATCCTCCCACTCGGGGTGGGTCAGGGTCACGAGATGGAATGGTAGGGGGCTCACAAGGCTTGTCCGGGTTTCGACATCCTAACCGTCTCGGAGTGGGATCAGTCCGTGAATCCATGAAACCACTCACCTTCGAGTGCTGATTCTCGGGTTGGCGCTGTGATCCTTTTCACATCCGGCGGGCTGGTAGACCCATTCACGACTCATTCATCTGCTACGCTCACTGACATCATTGGGGCGGTGGTCAGACCACCCGACCCCGGAGAACAGGAGAACCCAAGATGTCCCCCGCCGTGATGTTCTGGATCCAATTCGTGCTCGTGCTGAGCGCCATCCTGCTGGGCATCAGGAAGGGAGGTGTGGCCCTAGGCCTCATTGGCGGCCTGGGTGTGGCCGTGCTGGTCCTCGGATTCCGCGTGGCTCCAGGCACACCACCCGTGGACGTGATGCTCATCATCCTGGCGGTGGTGACCGCCTCCGCGACCCTCCAGGTGGCGGGCGGACTCGACTATCTGGTGCAGCTGACGGAGCGCATGCTCCGCGCCCACCCCAAGTACGTGACCATCCTGGCGCCGCTTTCCACCTTCTTCCTCACGGTCTGCGTGGGCACTGGCCATGCGGTCTACGCGCTGTTGCCGGTCATCTCCGACGTGGCCCTGAAGACCCGCATCCGGCCCGAGCGCCCCATGGCGATCTCCAGCGTGGCCTCCCAGATGGGAATCACCGCCAGCCCCGTGGCCGCCGCCGTCACCACGTTCCTGGCCATGGCCGCGAAGAACGGCCATCCGGTGGGCCTCTTCGACATCATCCGCATCACCCTGCCCGCCGGCATCATCGGCGTATTGGTTGCTGCTGCCTGGAGCTTCAACCGCGGCAAGGAGCTGGACCAGGATCCCGAGTTCCTGGAGCGCATGAAGGATCCTGCCTTCGCCAAGGCCCTGGATGCCGACGTCACCACCCTGGGCAAGGTGATTCCCTTCAGTGCCAAGCTCTCCGTGGGGCTCTTCTTCGCTGGCGTGCTGACCATCATCCTCATCGCCCTGAAGCCCGGGCTGCTGCCCCTCGTGAACGGCAAGATCGTGCCCATGACCACCGTGGTGCAGATCATCATGCTGGCCTTCGGCGCCTTCATCCTCTTCGCCACCAAGGTGAAGGCCCCGGACATCGCCCGCTCCAGCGTCTTCATCGCGGGCATGATCGCGGTCGTCTCCATCTTCGGCATCGCGTGGATGAGCGAAACCTTCATCAAGGCCAACGAAGGCTACCTCGTCGCCAACATCAAGGCCATGGTGCAGGTGGCTCCCTGGACTTTCGCCCTCGCCATGTTCGCCGTGTCGGCCTTTGTGAAAAGCCAGGCCGCCACGCTCACCATCATGCTGCCCTTCGGCTACGCCCTGGGCCTGCCCACCCCGCTGCTGCTGAGCCTCATCCCCGCCAGCTATGCGTACTTCTTCTTCGCCTTCTATCCCAGCGATCTCGCCGCCATCAACATGGACCGCACCGGCACCACGCGGATTGGCAATTACCTCCTCAACCACAGCTTCATGATCCCCGGTCTCATCGGCGTCAGCGTCTCCACCCTGACGGCCTATGGACTGTCGAAGCTGTTGAACTAAGCGCCTTCAGCCACGAAAAAGCCCCGCGAATTGGCGGGGCTTTTTCGTGGGGAATGACGGCTACCAGAGCCCCAGCACCTTCCACCACAGGCCGCCGAGGCCCACCCAGATGACGATGTTCACGAAACTGACCAGCAACCCCGTGCGCCACCATGTGCCGATCTCCACGTAGCCCGTGCCGAAGAGCACCGGCGCGGGACCCGTTCCGTAATGGGTCATGCCCGCGAAGAGGTTGCTGAAGAAGGCGAGCACCAAGGCCGCCAGGACCGGTGGCGCCCCGGCCGCAATGGATACGCCGAGGAAGGCGGCGTACATCGAGGCGACATGGGCCGTGTTGCTGGCGAAGAAGTAGTGGCTGTAGAAGTAGACCAGCGCCAGCACCAGGAAGGCCGCGATCCAGCCATAGCCCGACACCATGCCGCCCATGGACTTGCTGAACCAGGGCACCATGCCGAGCTTGTTGAGGAAGCTGGCCATCATCACCAGGGCCGCGAACCACACCAGGGTGTCCCAGGCGCCGGTTTCCTTCTTGATATCCTCCCAGTTGAGGACGCCTGAGAGCAGCAGCACGGAAAGACCCGCCAGCGCCGAGGTGGTCGGATTGAGCTCACCCAGCTGCTTGGCGAAGATCCAGAGCACCAGCAACATGATGAAGACGCCGAACATCATCCATTCCTGGCGCTTGATGGGGCCGAGGTTGCGCAGGTGGCCCTTGGCGATCTCCACAGCCTCGGGGGTCTCCGTGATCTCAGGCCGGTGGAGCCAGTAGATCACCAGGGGCACCACAAGCAGCGCCACCACCCCCGGCACCAGGGCCGCGAGCGCCCAACCACCCCAGGTGATGTTCACCTTGAGATCCCCCGCCAGCTTCTGGGCGAGAGGGTTGGCGGCCATGGCCGTGAGGAACATGGCGCTGGTGATGCAGTTCACCTGGTACGCGGTGAGGGTCAGGAACGAACCCATCCTCCGGGCGCTGGCATCGCCGGGATGGCTGCCGTAGGCGCGGGCGAGCGAGGCCATGATGGGCATGACGATGCCGCCGCCGCGGGCCGTGTTGCTGGGGATGGCGGGCGCCAGCACCAGATCCGTGGCCGCCAAGCCATAGCTCAGCCCCAGGGTGCGCTTGCCGAGCAGCGCCATGAAGGTGTACGCGATGCGGGCGCCGAGGCCCGTCTTGATGAAGCCCCGGGAGATGAAGAAGGCCAGCACGATGAACCAGATCACCACGTCCGAGAAACCGCTCATGGAATCGGCGATGGAGAGCGTTCCGCTGAGGGCTGTGATCGCGATGCCAATCATCGCCACGGCCCCCATGGGCAGCGCCTTGACGATGATTCCCACGATGGTGGCGACGAAGATGGCGAAGAGATGCAGCCCCTTCACCCAGTCGGCCTTCCGCCTGGCCTCGGCCTCCACCTTGGCCTTGGCATCAGCCTCAGCCTTGAGCTTGCCTTCGGTCTCAGTCTTGGCTTTGATTTCGGCCTCGGCCTTGAGCTTCGCCTCTGCCTCCGCCTTCACCTTGGCCTCGGCGGCGGCCTCGGTCAGGGGTTTTGCAGGGGCAGCTGCGACCGGCGGAGCGGCCGGTTTGGCCTCCGGCTTCGGGGCCGGTTTGGTGGCGGGCGCGGGCTTCGCCGCGACCGGCTGCCCCATGAAGACCTTGGCATCGGGCACCTGGACCAGTCTCGGCAATCCGAAGTACAACAACAGACCAAGCAGCAGGGTGGCGAGGGCGGGTCCGGGCCTCGCGCCTTGCCAGGCGGATGCACCTCCGGACGCAGCCGTTCCTGAAACGGATTCCTGGCTCATGCGGAGCCTCCATGGTTGGGATTTCGCTGCGTAGTCTACCCATCAGTCAGATATTGTGAAAGGCTAACTCGCGTCCTTCAGCGGGCGCATTCATCCTTCCTTTTCGTGGCACTGGATGATTTATTCCTAGGAGGCTCCCATGCCCGACCTCAACATCGCGGTCATCCCGGGGGACGGCATCGGCAAAGAGGTCGTGCCCGAAGGCATCCGGGTCCTGGAGGCCACCGCGTCGAAGCATGGTTTGCGCTTCCAGTGGGACACCTTCCCCTGGAGCTGCGAATACTTCCTTGAGCACGGCCGCATGATGCCCGAGGACGGCCTCGGTCAGATCCGCCACCACGACGCCATCTTTCTGGGCGCTGTGGGCTTCCCGGGCGTGCCCGACCACGTCTCGCTCTGGGGTCTGCTCATCCCCATCCGGCGGGGCTTCAAGCAGTACGCCAACATCCGCCCCGTGAAGCTCATGCCCGGTGTGCCCTGCCCCCTAGTGGGTCGGCAGGTGGGCGACATCGACATGGTGGTGGTGCGCGAGAACAACGAGGGCGAATATTCCAGCATCGGCGGACGGCTCTACGAGGGCACGGACCAGGAGATGGCCACTCAGCAGACCGTGTTCACGCGGCAGGGCGTGGACCGCATCCTCAAGGTCGCCTTCGACATCGCGCAGTCACGGCCGAAGAAGCACCTCACCTCGGCCACCAAATCCAACGGCATCGCCATCACCATGCCCTATTGGGACGAACGGGTGAAGGCCATGTCCGCCGCCTATCCCGCCGTGAAGGTGGATCAGTTCCACATCGACATTCTCTGCGCCCAGTTCGTGCGCAATCCCCATTGGTTCGATGTGGTGGTGGGCTCCAACCTCTTCGGCGACATCCTCTCGGACTTGGGCCCCGCCTGTACCGGCACCATCGCCATCGCCCCCAGCGCGAACCTGAACCCCGAGCGGGAATTCCCCTCCATGTTCGAGCCCGTCCACGGTTCTGCGCCCGACATCTACGGCAAGGGCATCGCCAACCCCATCGGCCAGATCTGGGCCGGGGCCATGATGCTGGACCACCTGGGCTGCCCCGAGGCCGGCGCTTCGGTCATGGCCGCCATCGAGAAGGTGCTGGCCAGCGGCCTGCGCACCCCGGACATGGGCGGCACGGCCAGCACCGTCGACATGGGGAAAGCCATCGCCGCCGCGGTCTGATTCACATCGGTCGAATCGGTCCAGGTCCCCCCGCGGGCGGAATGGGGGAAGGCCCAGGCCCTGGCGTCTGGAGTTGCTGCACCCGCGCCATGAGGGTTTTCGCCGCCTTCCCGCGCAACCGCAACATCCGGCCCCCCACCCCCAGGCGGAATTCGGCCGGGCTGAGGAAGGCCCACCAGGCATCCTTCGGCTCTTTCTCCAGCAGCACCTCCGACCAGGGAATGGAAGCCGGTCCCAGCCAGAAGAACGGCTGAAAGGGGAAAGGCTGCTTGAGGTGCAGGCAGCGCCGTCCGAACTTGATGGACATGGGGCAGTGGCCCCGGAAAGCGCCGAATTCCACCTGCTGCCAGCCGACATTCTGCTCGATGGAATCGTTAGAATCGGCAGGCCAATCCCGGTACATGGCAAAGATCCCCAGGAGATGGTTCGTGAGCCAGGTGGCACCCAGGAAGACCACGGGGACGAACAGAAGCATCCAGACGGGCGCGGGCGACCCCTGGCGGGACAACAGCATCAGGGCCATCAGGGCCTCCCCTTCTTCTTGGCCACCTGCCAAGCGGCCTCCATCTGGTCGAGGTCGCGATGACCCCAGCCGCCTGCGGCATGGGCATCATCCTCCACAGTCTCAAAGCGCGTCTTGAACCGGATCATCTGGCGCCGCAGCGCGAGATCCGGGTCCACACCCTTCTTGCGGGCCCACTGCATGAGGCTGAACAGCACATCGCCGAATTCCTCTTCCACGCGCACCGGGTCGGATTCGGCCTGCAGTTCGGCCACCTCCTCCTTCACCTTGTCGAGGACGCCTTCGAGATCGGGCCACTCGAAGCCCACCTTGGCGCAGCGGCGGCCAATCTCCAGGGCCTCGTCCATGGGCGACAGCGTGGCCGGGATCCCCTCCAACAGGCGGGGTTCGGTCTCCTGGCTCAGGCCCTTCTCCTCGCGCTTGATGGCGGCCCAGTTGATGAGCACGTCTTCGGCACCCTCGACTTCCACTTCGGCAAACACGTGCGGATGGCGGCGCACCAGCTTTTCCACCACCGCCCGCTCCACGTCATGAATGTCCCAGGCCCCGCGGTCTGCCGCGAGCTGGGCATGGAAGACGATCTGCAGCCAGAGGTCGCCCAGTTCCTCGCACAAGTGCGTCTCCGTGGCCGCGTCGCCGGGCCGAAGCGCCGCCAGCGCCTCCAGCACTTCCGCCGCCTCCTCGCGCAGGTAGCGGGCCAGCGTCTGGTGGTCCTGCTTCAGGTCCCAGGGGCAGCCCGTCTCCGGCTTGCGGAGGGCGGCCATGACAGCGCGGAGGGTGGTGGGTTCCATGCCTTGAGGGTACCGCGGGTTGCAGGACTTTGTTTGAAACCGCAGATGACGCAGATGGCGCAGATGAAATGGACTCCACCATCTGCGAAATCTGCGTCATCTGCGATTAACTAAATCAGTTCCTTTTCAGGCAGGCAGCCCCTCCAGGATGGCCTTGGCCAGCTCCGTCAGCGAGGGATCCCGGGCACCCATCACGAGGATCAGGTCGCCGTCCTTGGCCTCGGCCACGAGCCGGGCCAGGAGCCAATCCCGGGAGGGCGCATGCTCCGCGGCCACGCCCCGGGCGGCGATATCCGCCACCACTTCGAAAGAGCTGATGTCCTTGGCGGCGGTGCCTCCCGCGTAGAAAACATCCAGGAACCACAGCCGGTCCCGGGCGCTCAATTCCTCGGCGAAGGTCTCCACGAAATCCGCCCGGAGGAACTTCAGGGGCCCGAAGCCGTGGGGCTGGAAGACCGCCAGCACACGGCCTCCGGCGGCCTCCACGCGCAGGTGAGCCGCCCGGATGGACGCCGCCACCTTGGCGGGATTGTGGCCGAAATCGTCCACCACGGTGATGCCGCTCCGCGTACCCTGCACCTGGAAACGCCGGGCCACCCCCTGAAAGGCAGCCAGGGAATCCGCCATGGCCGCTGGTGACACACCCAGGGCCTCGCAGGCGGCGATGGCCGCCAGAGCGTTTTCCACGTTGTGGCGGCCCGGAACCGGCAAACGGAAAGGCACACCCCTCACGGTGAAGGAGGAACCTTCGGGGCCAAGCCGCAGGTCCTCCTCACGAAGGTCGGCGCCAGCACCGAACCCGAAGGTGGTGGCTCCCTCAGCGAATTCCCGCAGGTTCGAAGCCTCGCCTACCACGGTGGCTTCGCGTACCTGGGCCCGGAAGCTGCGGAACATCTCCGCCACCGCGTCCATCTCCTTGTGATCGCGCTGCAGATTCAGGAGCACCCCCACGGCGGCGTGGTAGCGCACCACGGAACCATCGCTTTCGTCGGCCTCGATGACCAGCAGGTCCGAGGCGCCCGCCCAGGCGTTGCCCCAGCGGCCCTCGCGCTGCAGCGCCACCAGTTCGCCTCCGGTGATGACCGATGGATCGCGCCCAGCGCCCCGCAGGATCTCGAACACCATGGCCACTGTGGTGGACTTGCCGCTGGTGCCCGTCACCGCCACCGTGCGGTAGCGCGCCACGAGGTACGCCAACAGCTCAGAGCGGTGCAGCACGGGCACACCCAGACGCCGGGCCGCCGCCACGTCCGGCACGTCTTCTTCCACCGCCGTGGACACCACCAGGGCCGCGCAGTCACCTTCGAGGCCAGACCCGTCCTGGGGATAGATGGCCACGCCCAGGGCTTCGAGCTGCGCCCGTGCCTCGGGCCGCTGGCCCCGGTCAAAACTGCGGTCGCTGCCGCTCGCCCTGCCGCCCTTCATGGCCACGAACTGGGCGAGGGCGCTCATGCCGCTTCCGGCCACGCCGGCGAAGTGAAGGCGCCCCAGGCCGAACGCATCGCCCGGAGGCTCCTCGGCGATGAGCACAAGATCGCCTTCTGCCAGCTGCTCGAAGAGGTCGACCACGTCCGAGTTGGCGAGGCGCACACAGCCGTGGGAGACAGGCTGGCCCAGCTGCGCCTCCTTGTTGGTGCCGTGCAGATAGATGAAGCGCTCCAGGGAATCGCACCCGGGCCCACGGTTCCAGCCCTCCTCCAGGCCATCCAGGGTGAGCACGCGGGTGAGGATCAGGTCCTCGTCGCGGGGTTCGCCGCGCCACACCTCACCTGTGGCCACGCGGCTGCGGAAGACGGTGCCGGCCTCGGCCCCTGCGCCGATGCGGGCCTGGATGCAATGCCACCCAGTGGGAGTGCGGTACGAGCCCTCCCCGCAGCCCGGGCCGTTCTTGGCGGTAGAGACGGTCGCCTCGAAGATCAGGCGGCCAACCTCCAGCAAGCCCAGCCGCTGGCGGGCCGTGTCCACCACCAGGATTCTGGAGTTGCGATCCAGAGATGGCGCGCCTTGGCGCGCTAGGCTGGCCAGGATGAGGGCTCGATAGCGGGCGGCGTTCACGGGATCATGCATCAAGCCACTCATGAAAAACGTGTGATCCACAGATTTCACAGATTCACACAGATTTAGAGAGAAGGAGAGCGCTGGGCTTAAGACACTCCAGTGTCAGAATCAAGTTTCCTCTCAAGGCTCCCATGAAGAACCAGCCATTCACCAAGCGCCTCTCCTACAGCCTCCAGGGGGTCCGGACCGCCTGGAGGCTGGAGGCCAGTTTCCGCTTCCAGAGCCTGATGGCGCTGGGGGTGGTTGCTTTGTTGATCGCGTTGCGGCCTGCGGCCATCTGGTGGGCGCTGCTGCTGATGAACTGCGGACTGGTGCTGGCGGCTGAACTCATCAACACCGCCCTGGAGCATGCCCTGGATCACCTGCACCCCGAGATCCATCCGGCCATCAAGGTGTCTAAGGACTGCGCCGCTGGCGCGGTGCTCATCTTCAGCCTGAGCGCGGTGGGCACCTTCCTGGCCTTTCTCTGGTCGATATTTGTCAGAACTTCAGGGCGAGGCTGAAGCCGTAGCTGCCAGGCCCCACCATCGGTGCGAAGGACATGGACACTTTCGAGCGGGCATTGGTCCTCAACGACTGGTTGTGGGAGACCACCGTCTTCCCGACGAAAGTTCCGATCAGGCCACCGGCCACCACATCGGACACGAAGTGTTTCCGCTGCTCCACGCGGGCCAGGCCCACCAGGCCCGCAAGCCCGTAGGAAAGGGCAGACACCCAGGGACGGTCCGCGTGTTCTGAAATGACCGAGGCCAAGGCGAAGGCCTGGGTGGTGTGTCCCGAGGGGAAGGATTGGCCGCCATGGAAGGGATGGAAATCGTGCGTGCCCTTGTCGTCATCGGGCCTGGATCGGCCCGCCACCACTTTCAGAGGGAGGGTGAGCAGTAGCTGGGCGATTCCCATCGTCACCATGGTGTCGATGCCCGTGGCCCGCACTTCGGGATCCTTGAAGGCGACGCCAGCGAGGTAGGTGCCCCCGGCGATCAGCACGCTGGGCGTACCTCCCAGGTTTTGAATGGCCTTGGCTCCGCGATCCCAGGATCCGTTGGCATGCTTCACCACGGCCCGATCCATGGCGTGGTCCAACAGCAACCCGGCACCCAGGACCACTGCAGCACTCGTCCCGGCGGTGATCCAGTCTGAACGGTCCCAACGGGAGGGGGCGCTGATGACATGGCCCGTATCGTCCAGCAGCAGTCGGGGCAGGTTGGAGAAACGATCCGGATCGGAGGGGGAACCCATCAGCGTCGCCCCCAATGGCGCTTCCGCTGGCGGTGGATTCATGATCGACGCGATCAGGGCTGGGCTATCCGCGAACAGACATCCGGTTGACAGGATCAATGGGCAAAGGCTGAGGGATCGCATGAATGAGGTTATCTCCTGAAGGTGGAAGATCACAGGCCGGTCCGCGCAGATCAGCAGAAATGCAAGGCCCTGGTCATGCCTCCGCGTGACCCAGCCTTGGGTGAATCTCAGGCTCCAACGATGCGCCCGGCCAGGGCGCTGGCGGCGACGGTGGCGGGGCTGGCGAGCCACATCTGGCCCGGGCCGCTGCGCCCGGGGAAGTTGCGGTTGATGGCGCTGATGGTCACCTGGTCCGGGCGGGTAGATACCCCAGGACCAGCGTTGATGCAGGCCCCGCAGGAGCTGCCCAGAACCACGGCGCCCACGGCTTCGAAGGCCGCGATCCAGCCCTGTTCCGTGGCGAATCGACGCACGTCCTCGCTGCCGCACTGCACGAAGAACGCCACGCCCTCCGGCACCCGACGGCCTGCCCGCGCCGCCGCCTCCACCACCTCGAAGGCCCGTCGCAGATCCTCACGCTTTCCACCGGTGCAACTGCCCAGGTAGGCGATATCGATGGGCACGGCCTCGCCCAGATCCGCCAGGGCCACACCGTTTCCGGGGTCGCCGGGGCGCGCCAGCATGGGGCCGAGGACCGCACAATCCACCTCCAGGGTGTGGGCATAGTCTGCGCCTTCGTCACCGTGCATCCAGGGTTCCAGAAGCAGATCCACGCCGCGCCGATCCTTCACGAATCGGACGGTCTCCTCATCCGGCGCGATCAACCCGGTGAAGCCGCCGATCTCGGCCGCCATGTTGGTGAGGGTCGCGCGTTCATCCGTGTCGAGGTCCAGCAGCCCCGCGCCCTGGTACTCGATCACGTGGCCGATGGCGCCCCCTTCGCGGATAAGGGGCTGGGCCAGCAGGTGCAGGACGATGTCTTTGGCGGACACGCCACGCCGCATCCGCCCCCGCAGGCGCACCCTCAGCGTGGGCGGCGCGGTGACGCGGACATCCCCCGTCACCCAGGCGCAGGCCATGTCCGTGGTGCCCACGCCGAAGGCCAGGCAGCCGAGCGAACCGGCGTGGGGCGTGTGGGAGTCCGTGCCCACCACCACCTGGCCGGGGCAGGCGTAGCGCTCCGCCATGATGGAGTGGCAGATGCCCTCACTGCCGGAACCGTCGGTCAGTTCACCGTGGAGCCGGATGCCGTGCTTCGCGCAGAAGGCCTCCTGTGCTGGTTTCAGGCGCTCGGCCACCGTCAGCAGACCCATGGCGCGGTGCTCGGCCTTCATGCTGCGGTGCAGGAAGGTGAGGTGATCCCGGAAGGCCAGGATGCTTTCGGGACCGCGCAGAACCGCGTTCGGTCCCAGGGCCTTCTCCAGAAAGCTTGCGGCCATGGGTGTCACGTACTCATGGCTGAAGCGCCAGTCGGCCTTGACGAAGAGACCATCGCCCGGCCGAACTGTGGGAAGCCCCACCTGCCCCGCCGCCGCATCCACCACCGCATGCCGTGCCAGCAGCTTCTCAGCGTAGGTCATGGGGTGCGGCGTATGCCACGGCATGGGCGGTACCACCTCGCCCCTCAGCCGCGCGGCGTTGTAGGCGAACAGGCCGCCGCGGCGCACGATCTCGGCGGTCACTGGGTCTAGCCCAGCGGTGAACTCAGCCAGCGGGATCGCCTCGCCCCGCCGGATGCGGGGAATCAGGCCGAAGTCCGTGCTGGTAAGGAGCCCCAGGTTCTGGGCGTTCTGGCGGTAGATGCGCTCGAAGCTCTCCGCGATCACCAGCCGGATGCCCGCGCACAGTTCGGCGTAGGGGCTGGCCTCCCGGCTGCTGCCCTTGCCCCGGCGCTTGCCCGCCACGCTGACGGCAAACCCGCCCGCGCGAACGGCCCCTTCCTTCACGGGAAAGGCTTCCCCACACTTCAGGCCCAGGTAGGGGAAGTCCCCCAGCTTCTCGTCGAAGTGGTAACAGATAAAGGCGGGCGTGATCTCGTCCGTGCTGATCTGGTCGCGCAGGGGACCTGTGTCGGCTGGACCCAGATCCTCGCCCGCGAGTTGGCGGAGGATCCGCTCCGGACCCTCCGCGAGGAACAGGAT
>JANXYT010000379.1 GCA_025355915.1 Holophagaceae bacterium | reverse complement strand
AGCCCGTGGTTGGCCCTCAGGGCCGCAGTGACTGGGGGCAACAGGCGGTTGCGCATGAAGTTGATGGGCTCGCTCCGGCCGCTTTCCACGGTGTGGGGGATGTCGTAGGTCATGGAGAAGCGGTGCACCGAGCCGTTGGTGGCGTGGTTGTCAATGGTGAGCTCCGGCTCCCAGAGCTGGCAGACGCGGGTCTGCAGCAGGCGCATCTCTTCGCCCTGCATGCGCAGGTAGTCGCGGTTCAGGTTGATCTTGGCGGCGTTCACGCGGGTGCCCACGCCGCTGTCGGGACCCAGCTGGCCCTCGAGCTTGGGCAGGTGCAGGCGGCGGTTGCCGGGGTCGATGGCGTCGTTGCCGTCGGGGTTGTAGAGGGGCACCACCACCAGGGTGAGGTCGGCCAGGATCGCGTCCGCATCCAAGCCGGGCTTGGCCTCCAGCAGATCGCGCACCAGCATCAGGCAGCCTTCCTTGCCCTCCACCTCGCCCGCGTGGATGCCGCTGATGATGAGCACGATGGGTCGTCCCAGGCTCCGGGCCTCGTCGGGGGTCTTCACGCCATGGGCCGACAGCACGAGCAGCGGCAGATCGCGGCCTTCGCCGCTCGAGCCGAAGCTGGTGACGTGCAGGCGCTGATCCTTCTTGGCCTGGAGCCCTGCGATGAAGGTCATCACATCCGCGTGGCGGCTGGTCTCTTCGTAGCGGGTGGCTTCGGCGCGGGTGAGCAGGCTCATCATCCCTCCTTGCATCAGCCCCTGGGGGCCAGTTCCTGGAAGTCCTCGGTGCGGGGCCCGGGCGGCGGGGTCACAGGCCCCGCTTCAGCACTTCCTGACCCATATGCGAAACGCGGTACCGCCCGATGGCCCGCTCGCGGATGAGGTCATGGCGCTCCAGGTAGGCCAGGTCGGCATCCGTGGCCCCGGCCTTGATCAGATGGTCCCGCGGCACATCCGGGTGCTTGGCCACCACCTGGAGCAGGGTGAGCTGGCGGGGGGAGATGGGATCGATCACAGGGCACTCCAAGGGTCAGTAGCTGATCAGTCGGCGGTAGCTGGGGCGGTGGATGTCCGTGATCTGGACCGTGAGGCTGCATTTCATCCGCGCGAAGGTCTGGGGGAAGGCGCGGGCCAGCACCGGGAGCAGGGCTTCGCTGAGCTGGGCCTTCACCTCGTCGGCGCGGCCGTCAAGAATCTGCACGTTCAGGGTGACGAAGGCCTGGTCCGCCGAACCGTCGCCGATGACGAAGCGCCCATGCTGGATGGCCCGGCTCTTGATGTCCGCTGTTGCAAAGAGCCCCGTGGCCACCAGGACGCCGTTGATGTCCCGCAGCAGGCCCACCCAATCGGGCTGATCGAGGAGGTTGTCCGAGGCTTCGAGGATGCAATGGGGCATGGCGGGTACCTGTTCCAGGGGCAGAGAAGAGGGTACCGGATGCTACCGCCGATGATCGGGCTTGCGCTGGATCACCTTCTTCGCACCCTTGTCCCAGTAGCTGGTTTCCTCCGCGAAGCAGATGTTCTCCAGGTCGGTGACGCGCTCCTGAATGCACCCCTGGGCATCCGAGATGGCCTGGTTGTAGATGGCCGGGCCGAGCTCCTTCAGGCAGAAGGCGAGGAAGGTGCCTGCCCCGAGTTCCCCCACGCTTTCGCCGTATTCCTCCACGACGAAGCGCTGAATGGCGCCGTGCAGGCGCTTCTCGGTGTCGGGGGAAAGCTGGATGTCCATGGGGGCCTCGAGAGAGCATCGCTGCCCTCCAGTGTGGCTGTGGTTGACGGGGAGGCAAAACGATGGACAACGAACCTTTGAGGGGAGCCTGATGCCTGCCTGGGCCTTCCGGAACGGCGCCCTTCGAGCCGCAAGCGGACGGGTTGCTGGGGGTGGCATCCAGCGCGCTCCGGGGCCTGCGAATTCCGGAAGGCCCCTCCTCCGTGGCGGTAAAGTCAGGCATGCCCCTGCGTGTCCTCCTCACCGGCGCCACCGGTTTCATTGGTCGGAACCTTCACGGTCCGCTGGAGGCAGCCGGGCACGAGGTTCGGTGCCTGACACGCAAGCCGGAGGAGGCCCGGCGTCTGTGGCCTGGCCGGCAATGGGTGGGGGGCGACATCGGCGAACCCGCGTCCCTGCCCTCGGCGCTGGAGGCATGCGACATCGCCTTCTATCTGGTGCACGGCATGGCTTCCCATCGGCCGGGCTGGGCTGAGGAGGAACTGCGCTGGGCCAGACAGTTTGCCCGGGCCGCCGGGCTCGCCGGCGTCCGCCGGATCATCTACCTGGGGGGTGTGGCCCCCCAGGGGGCCCCTTCGGAGCATCTGCTCGCCCGTCTGCACACCGGTGAGGCCCTCCGGGCGGGTCCGGTACCCACCCTGGAACTCCGAGCCGGCATGATCATCGGGGCAGGTAGCGCATCGTGGACCATCGTGCGGGACCTGGCCGCCCGCCTCCCCGCCATGGTTCTCCCGGCGTGGCTTTCGTATCGGAGCGAACCCGTGGCCTTGGAGGGAGTCATGTCCGCGCTTCTGGCGGGAGTGCACGTCGACCTTCCGGCCAGCACCTGGTGGGACATCCCCGGCCCGGAGGCCCTCTCAGGCACCGAGATTCTCTTGCGCTTGGCGGCGGTCATGGGTCGAAAACCCATTCTCATGAAAGTCCCCTTCATCACCCCCCGCCTCTCCTCCCACTGGATCCGACTGGTGACGCGAGCGGATTACGCGGTCGCGCGCGAACTCGTCGAAGGGTTGACCTCGGACCTCCTCGCGACCCGACCCGGCTACTGGGAGGCCGCCGGTCTTCCGGCGCCGGTGGCCCTGGAGGAGGCAGCACGGCGGGCCCTCGCCGCCGAGGCCGGGACCCTGTCACGCCCAGGTAGGCTTGCCGAAACCCTGGCGGGATGGCTCACCCCGCGGAGCCATCCCGCGGAGGGAAAGGAGCTTCCCATCAGGTGAATGCCGCCGGCTGATTTATCTTGTCCATGGCAGGTCGCCCTTGGCGGCCCCATCTCCCGGGAGGCACCTTGGTGTCCATCGACCCCAGTACGGCTCTCCAGGGCAACTCCCTGGGCCCGGACGGTCGGCTGCTGTTTCTCACGCGGGCGGCGCGGATGTTCTCGTACGGGTTCCTCTCCGTGGTGCTGGTGCTGTACCTCGCCGATCTTGGTTTCAGCGAGGCGCGCATCGGGCTGCTGCTCACCCTCACCCTGGTGGGCGACACGCTCATCTCGCTCTGGATCACCCTCCACGCCGACCGCCTGGGGCGGAAGCGGATGCTGGTCCTGGGCGCGGCGCTCATGGTGGCCGCGGGCGTGCCCTTCGCGTTGAGCGGGGACTTCACGGTGCTGGTGCTGGCGGCCACCTTCGGCGTCATCAGCCCCTCGGGCCACGAGGTGGGGCCCTTCCTGGCCATCGAACAGGCGGCGCTCTCCCAGGTGCTGCCCGAGGACCGGCGCACGGGGGTCTTCGCCTGGTACAACCTGGCAGGTTCTTTCGCCACCGCCCTGGGCGCCCTGGCCGGGGGCTGGGCCGCCCAGGGCATGCAGGCTTCGGGCCTGGCTCCCGTGGCCAGCTACCGGGTGCTGGTCTTCGCCTACGCCGCCGTGGGGCTGATCCTCGCGATCCTCTTCGCCCGCATGTCCGGGGCCGTGGAGGCGCCGCCCTCGGCCGCCCACGCGGGCCGTCTGGGCCTGCATGCCTCCAAGGGCGTGGTGCTGCGGTTGTCCGCCCTCTTCTCGCTGGACGCCTTCGCCGGAGGCTTCGTCATCCAGAGCCTTGTGGCCTATTGGTTCCACCAGAAATTTGGGGTGGCGCCGGGGGTGCTGGGGTCGATCTTCTTCGCGGCCAATGTGCTGGCGGGCCTTTCGGCCC
>JANXYT010000355.1 GCA_025355915.1 Holophagaceae bacterium | reverse complement strand
TCACCCTGCTGGGTATCGATCCCTTCGTGTCGGTGCTGATCACGTTCCCCTTGATGTTCCTGTTTGGAGGCTTCCTCCAGAAGGTGTTCATCAACCGGGTCCTCAACGCCCTGGCCCAGAACCAGATCCTGCTGACCATCGGCCTGGGCCTGATCATGAGCAACACGGTGATGCTGATCTTCACCTCCGACTACAAGATCCTCACCACCTCGTACTCCTCCGCTTCGATCCAGGTGGGTGGGGGCGTCTCGGTATCCACGCCTCTGCTGATCTCCTTCCTCATCACGGCGGCCATCACCGCGGCCCTCTACTGGTTCCTGCTGAAGACGGACACCGGCCAAGCCATCCGGGCCACGGCCCAGGACCGCGAAGCCGCCCAGCTCATGGGCATCAACGTGAAGCGCATGTCCATCATCGCCTTTGGCCTGGGCTCCGCGCTGGCAGGCACCGCCGGCGCGTTGATTTCTCCGACCTACTACATCTTCCCCCAGGTGGGTGGGATCTTCACCCTGAAGGCCTTCGTCATCACCGTGCTAGGTGGCATGGGCAGCGTGGTGGGGGCCACGTTGGGCGGCATCCTGATCGGCATCACCGAATCCATGGGCGCGGTCTACATCTCCTCCGGCTGGAAAGACGTGGTGGTCTTCGTGCTCTTCCTGCTGGTGCTCCTCTTCAAGCCTTCGGGCTTGATGGGCAAGTCGCGGACCTGAGGAGATCAACATGGACAAGACGATCCTTAAGACCGCCATCGGTCTCATCTTCCTGGCCCTCCTGGTGGCCATTCCCCGGTATGTGGAAAGCCCATACGCGCTGCACATGATGATCCTGTTGTTCATGAGCGTGGTCCAGGGACAGAGCTGGAACATCCTGGGCGGCTATGCCGGGCAGCATTCGGTCGGCCACGCCGCCTATTTCGGCGTGGGCGCCTACACCACCATGATGCTCATGCATACCAAGCAGATCGCCCCCTGGTATGGGGTCTGGGCCGGCATGGTCCTGGTGGTGATCGTGGCGCTGGCCATCGGCAGCATCTGCTTCCGGCTGCGCGGCCCCTACTTCGTGTTGGCCTCCATCGCCGTGGCGGAGATTCTCAGGCTATCGGCCATCAACCTGACCACGCTGACCAACGGCGCCGAAGGCATCCTCGCCACGGAGCTTCCCGCTTTTAAGATCGGCGGGACGATCGTGACGGATTTCGTCACCAAGGTGCCCTTTTATTACATTGGTCTCTTCCTGGTCCTGCTCACCCTGGGGATCACGTACTGGATCCAGCACTCCAAACTCGGTTACTACTTCCAGGCCATCCGCGAGGATCAGGACGCGGCCCACTCCCTGGGCATCCACATCGCCCTCTACAAGAACATCGGCCTGGTCATTTCGGCGGTGCTCACCTCCCTGGCGGGCAGCTTCTACGGCATCTACGTCGGCTTTGTGGATCCCGCCACGGTGCTGGGCCTGGATGTCTCCGTCCAGATCATGCTCATCTGCATCATCGGTGGGATGGGCACCCTGTGGGGACCCATCCTTGGCTCCCTGGTGCTGGTGCCCCTCTCCGAGGCGCTGCGCAGCAACATGATCACCGAGGCCTTGGTGAAGGTCGGCATGGTGAACGCGGACTCGAAGATAGGGATCTTCCTGAAGGAGAACCTCTCCCACGCCCATGTGCTGCTCTACGGCATCCTGGTGGTGCTGGTGATCCTATTCATGCCGGATGGACTCATGGGGTTCCTCAAGAAGATGGCCATGCGCCGGAAGCAGGAGGCGGTCTGATGGCCATCCTGGAAATCAAGAACGTCAGCAAGTTCTTCGGTGGCCTCGCAGCCAATTCCGACGTCTCCTTCTCCGTGGAGGAGGGCACGATCATGGGCCTCATCGGGCCCAACGGCGCCGGGAAGACCACCCTCTTCAACTGCATCACCGGCTACTACCCGCCCTCCAAAGGCGAGATCATGTTCGACGGCCGGTGCATGAACGGCCTGGATCCGGACAAGGTTTGCATGCTGGGGATGGTGCGCACCTGGCAGAAGGTCCGGCCGCTTGCGAAGCTTTCCGTGGTGGACAACGTGATGGTGGGTGCCCTGGCCCGCACGTCATCGCTGAAGGTCGCTCGGGAGATGGCCATGGAGCAGATCAAGGTGGTCCGCATGGAACACCGGGTCGACTTCCTGGCGGGCGGCCTGCCCATCGGCGAGCGCAAAAAGCTCGAGGTGGCCCGGGCCCTGGCCACGCAGCCGAAACTCCTGCTGCTGGACGAGGTGATGGGTGGCCTGAACCCCGCCGAGAGCGAGGAGATCATCCAGCTCATTCTCGACATCAAGCAGCGCGGCCTCACGCAGATGGTCATCGAGCACGACATGAAGGCCATCATGCGCATCTCTGACCGCATCGTCGTCCTGACTTCGGGGGAAAAGCTCACGGAAGGATCGCCGCAGGAAGTGGTCAGCAATCCCGACGTAATCAGCGCCTACTTGGGTGAGAGCCATGCTTAAGATCGAGAAACTCAACTTCGCATACGACGATCTCAAGGTGCTCTGGGATGTGGACCTGGAAGTGAACAAGGGCGAAATCGTCACCGTCGTTGGGGCCAACGGCGCCGGCAAGTCCACGACGCTGAAAAACATCTCTCGCCTGGTGAAGCCCACATCGGGGACCATCACCTTCGAGGGCAAAGACCTCCGCAAGATGCAGTCGCACCAGGTGGTCGAAGCAGGGCTCGTCCAGGTGCCCGAAGGGCGCCGGATCTTCTCCGAGATGACCGTGCTGGAGAACCTCCGCATGGGGTCCTACGTGAAGGCCACCCGGCCCGACCGCCAGAAGAACATCGACTGGGTGTTCGAGCTGTTTCCCCGCCTCAAGGAGCGGGAGAAGCAGCTGGGCGGCACCATGTCCGGCGGGGAACAGCAGATGCTGGCCATCGCCCGGGGCCTCATGGCCAATCCCAAAATCCTGCTGCTGGACGAGCCTTCCTTGGGGCTGTCGCCGCTTCTGGTTAAGAATATCTTCGATATCATCACTGGTATCAACAAGCAGGGCGTTACCATCCTTCTGGTGGAGCAGAATGTCTACCAGTCCCTCCGCATCGCCCACCGGGCCTACGTCATGGAAACCGGGCGGGTGGTGATGACGGGTAAGGGCGACGAGCTGCTGAACAACGACCACATCAAGAAAGCCTTCCTGGGCATGTGAGGAGAAACCCTATGAGCACCGTATCCCAGTGGATGACCAAGAATCCCATCACCATCGATCAGGACGCCTCGATCATCGAGGCCATCCACCTCATGAAGGAGAAGGGCATCCGCCGCCTCCCCGTCATGGCCAAGGGCCAGTTCACGGGGCTCGTCACCGAGCGGATGATCAAGGACTACACGCCCGGCAAGGCCACCTCTCTCGATACCTGGGAGGTCCACTACCTGTTGTCCAAGACCCCGGTGAAGGACGTGATGAATCCCTCCCCCCGCACGATCACGCCAGACGAAGACCTGGCCACGGCGGCCCAGGCCATCCTGGACCACAAGCTCTACGGCCTCTGCGTGGTGGATGGCAAGGGTGAGCTGGTGGGCATCATGTCCGTGGGCGACATGCTCCGGGCCGTGGTGGAGTTCGCCAAGAACAAGAAGTAGAGGCCGC
>JANXYT010000331.1 GCA_025355915.1 Holophagaceae bacterium | reverse complement strand
GGTGGCGGCAGCTTCCCGGATGACGACATTCCGTTCTGATGGTTTTAGTCCCGCCGATCGTTTCGGCATGGCTTCAAAACGGCGCCTTTGGCGCCGTTTTGACGTCAGGAAGAGATCATCTCGGCGGCGAAACCCCTAACTCCAGGCGGAGCCTGGAGTCCACCAGGGTAGAGAACACCCCTCGGAGATCCCGACCCACTGCGGTAAGATAATCGGTTCGGGAGTTTCCATGCTTTCAGTGCAAAACGTCACCATGCGGTACGGTTCCAGAATCCTGTTCGAGGATGTGACCACGACCTTCAACCCCGGCCGCCGGTACGGTCTCACGGGGCCGAACGGGTCCGGCAAAACCACCTTCATGAAGATCATGTCCGGGGAGCTGGAACAGCAGAAAGGGAACGTGGTGCGCCCCCGCAAAATGGGCATCCTGCGCCAGGACCAGTTCGCCTTCGACCAGTTCCGCGTTATCGATACGGTGATCATGGGCAACAAGGGCCTGTGGGCGGCTCTGCAGGAGCGGGACGCCATCTATGAAAAGACGGACATGACCGATGCCGATGGCATGCGTCTGGGGGAACTGGAGGGCATCGTCGCCGACGAGGATGGCTACACCGCTGAAAGCGATGCTGCCGTGCTGCTGGACGGTCTGGGCATCCCCGAGGCCCTGCATGATCGGAAGATGAGCGAGCTGCAGGGTGGTCAGAAGGTGCGCGTGCTGCTGTCCCAGGCCCTCTTCGGGAATCCCCAGGCCCTGCTGCTGGACGAGCCCACCAACCACCTGGATCTGGACTCCATCCATTGGCTGGAGGAGTTCCTCAACCGCTACAAGGGCAGTGTGGTGGTAATTTCCCACGACCGGCACTTCCTGAACAACGTCTGCACCCACATTGCCGACATCGACTACCAGACGATTATCCAGTACACCGGCGGCTACGACGACATGGTGATGGCCAAGATCCAGGTGCGGTCACGCATTGAGTCGGATAATGCCCAGCGCGAGAAGAAGATTGATCAGCTGAACGAGTTCATCCAGCGCTTCGCCGCGGGCACGCGCAGCAGCCAGGTGAACAGCCGTCGCAAGGAAGTGGAGCGCCTCCAGCCCAGCGACCTGGCCCGCAGCAACATCCAGCGCCCGTTCATCAAGTTCGACCAGCGGCGACCCAGCGGGCGCTATGCGATCGATTGCGAGCATGTGTGCAAGGGCTACGACACGGACGGGAAACGTCTGGAGGTCATCAAGCATTTCTCGGCCATGGTCCAGCGGGGCGAGAAGATCGCCCTCATCGGCCGCAACGGCATCGGGAAGACCACGCTCCTGAACGCCCTGCTAGCCAATGCGCCGCAGGTCACCGAGGGCGGCCGCGGAATCGACGGGGGCGAGGTGAGGTGGGGTCACGAAGCGAGCGTGGGCTACTTCTCCCAGGATTTCGCCGAAAGCATCCCCAAGGGCTGGACCATGGTGGACTGGCTGCGGCAGTTCGATCCGGAAGCGACCATCGAACAGATCCGCGGCGTGCTGGGGCAGATGCTCTTCCGCGGCGACGAGGGCACCAAGATGACCGATGTGCTCAGCGGTGGGGAATCCTGCCGCCTGATGTTCTGCAAGCTCATGCTGCAGAAGCCCAACGTGCTGGTCTTCGACGAGCCCACCAACCACCTGGATCTGGAAGCGGTCATCGCCTTGAACGCGGCGCTTCAGAAATACGAGGGCACCATCCTGCTGGTGACCCACGATGAGGATCTCATCGACGAAGTGGCCACCCGCATCTGGCACCTTACCGACGACGGCATCGAGGATTTCCGGGGGGTCTACGCGGAATACAATGCGCCTGCTGGGCGATGAACCTGCTGCTCCGAAATCCCGTTGCGGTTTCGGAGCTGGGAAAACTAGGCTGGGGTTGGCTCCAGCAACATTCGCAACACTTCCTCCGCCGACAACAAGCGCCCCGCGAACCCCGTGGATATCGAACCCCACCGAGGCCCAGGCCGGGCCCGACGGCCCGTGGGCACCATCTCCTACATGCCCGCCATCGTGGGGCTGAAGGTGGCGGAG
>JANXYT010000325.1 GCA_025355915.1 Holophagaceae bacterium | reverse complement strand
CCACGCCGCGGTGGAGGTAGCCGATTTCGGGGGTGGCCTGGACGATGGTTTCGCCCTCGAGTTCGAGGATGATGCGCAGGGTACCGTGCGTGGTGGGATGGGACGGCCCCAGGTTGACGATCATGCGATCGCCGTCGAGCTGCTGCCGGGTCATGGCGATGGATTCCATGGTCATGTCTTAACCCCGTTCGCCGTTGTTGTAGGGCGCGGTGCAGCCTTCCATGCAGAAGGGATCCCCACCATCGAGGGGGAAGTCCTTGCGCAGCGCGTGGCCCGGGAAGTCGTCCCAGGTGAGCAGGCGCTTCAGGTTCGGATGCCCGTCGAAGCGGATGCCGAACAAGTCGAAGACCTCGCGTTCGAACCAGTCGGCGGTCTTGAAGCGGCCCGTCAAGGTGGGCACCGCCTCGCCGTCGGCCACGGGCACCTTCACCCGCAGACGCTCCTGGCTGGCCAGGTTGAGCCAGTGGTAGACCACGTCGAACCGTGGCTCACGCTCCGGCCAATCCACGGCCGTGATATCCACCAGCATCTGGAAGCCTTCACGGTACAGCAGCTCCACCAGAGCCAAAAGGTTCCCCTTCGCCACCACGATGGTCTGGTCGCCCCGGAAGGCGTGGCGGTCCGTGACGGTTCCCGGCAGCTGCGTGTCAATCTGCTCAATGATCATGTCCGCCCCGCCTAGAAAATCGTGCCTGCGCCGCGTTCGGCGGCGTCCATCAGCATGGTGCGGATGGTCTGCTGCCCCGTGAGGCCCTGCTCCGCCTGGATGGCCTCTTGCCGCGCCAGGCTTTCGTAGAAGCGCGCGATGTGATCCTTGCGCATGGAGAGCGATTCCTTCTCGATCTTCTCCTGCAGCTTCATGACGCCGTAGATCATGCTCTCGGGCCGGGGCGGGCAGCCGGGGACGTAGACATCCACGGGAATCACCCGGTCCACACCCTGGAGCGTGGCGTAGGTGCGGTACATGCCGCCCGAAGAAGCGCAGACACCCACCGAAACCACCCACTTGGGCTCGGCCATCTGGGCGTAGATGGTGCGCAGCACCGGGGCCATCTTGTTGGTGACCGTGCCCAGGATCAGCATCATGTCGCTCTGGCGGGGACTGAAGCGCATGGCCTCGGCGCCGAAGCGGCTCATGTCGTACTTGGAGGCCATCATGCTCATGAATTCGATGGCGCAGCAGGCGGTGCCAAAGGGGAGCGGCCAGAGGCTGTTCTTGCGGCCCCAGTTCACCACTGCGTCCAGGCGGGTGGTCACCACCGCGTCGTTGATGTGCAACTCGGCCATCTCAGCGCTCCCACTCGAAGGCGCCCTTGCCCCAGGCATAGATGAAGCCCACCAGCAGGGTGGCCATGAAGCTCAGCATGGCCGCGAAGGTCCAGAGGGCGTGTTTGTAGTTCACGGCCCAGGGCAGCAGGAAGGCCGCTTCCACATCGAACAGGATGAACAGCATGGCCGTCAGGTAGAACTTCACCGAGTACTTGTGCCGGGCGCCTTCCTGCAAGGGGGCCACGCCACATTCGTAGGGCCGCAGCTTGGCGGCCTGCGGATTGTTCGGCTTCAGCAGGGGGAGCACCTTGCCCGACAGCACGAGAATGGCGATCGCGGTGACAGCCGCGACCAGCAGGAGGATCAGGACCGACAGGAAGGGCGATGCGGGATGGGCCATGGCGCTCTCGGGCGGAGTGTTCCGCGAAGGACCAGCTTAGCGCCCTTTGAAGAACGGGGGGCTGTGTCAAGATCACAAGCGCCCTGGCAACCGGGCTTTGGGATAGAATCCCCTAGCCAACGCCCCCGCCAACGCATGCGTTGTCGGAGACCCAGCGTCAGGCGGTGGCTAGGATCAATGATTGCTGTTCCACCTTTCTGCCGGGAAACCCATGAGCGACCTGAAACTGCGTGTCAAAGAGATGATCATCGAGCGCCTGAAGCTCGAGGGCATGACGCCCGACCAGATCGACGACCACGCGCCCCTCTTCGGCGAGGGCCTGGGCCTGGATTCCATCGATGCCCTGGAACTGGTGCTGGGCATCGAGCA
>JANXYT010000298.1 GCA_025355915.1 Holophagaceae bacterium | reverse complement strand
GGGTGTAGCTGTTGTAGACGCCGTCCTGGGCCTGGGCCAGCACCTTCTCGCTGATGTCCGTGCCCAGGATCTCCACCGTGAATCCCCGCAGCACCGTGTCCTTCAAATCGTGGCAAATCATGGCCAGGGTGTAGGGCTCCTCGCCGCTGGAGCAGGCGGCCGACCAGATGCGCAGACGGCTCTGGCCCCGCTCCCGGGCCTGTTTCACGGCATCGGGCAGCACGATATTCTGGAAGGCCTCGATCTGGGGTGGGTTGCGCCAGAAGCTGGTTTCGTTGGTGGTGATCTCAATGAAAAGCCGCTTCAGCTCCGAGGGCCCCTGGCTGCCCTGGAGCAGGGCCAGGTAGTCGGCGTAATTCCGCAGCTTCATTTCACCGATCCGCTTGCTGAGCCGGTTCTCCAGGAAGTACTGCTTGGATTCGCTGAAGAAGATGCCGGACTTTGCATAGATATAGTCCCGGAGGCTCCGGAACTCGGTGAGGGTCATTTGCTGTTTGGCCGGGAGAGGATCCATCGAGTCGTCCTCCCCCCGGGATCGGCCTGAGGTACCAGGGCTTGAGTTTCCGACCCCTTCACCCTTCGAGAATGACCACGGCCAGGGCCAAGTCGCCGTCGTGGCTGACGCTGCCATGCAGGGTTCGGATGTCCCTGGCTGCCAGCAGATCGGCCAGGGCTCCCACCGACCAGAGCCGGCCGTTCACGTAGCGCAGTTCCTTCCAGGACCAGCCATCCAGGCCAGTCCCAAGGGCCTTGCCGAAGGCCTCCCGGAGGGCCCAGCGCCCCGCCAGGCGCTCCGGCAGCCGCTGGCGGTTGCCGCCCAGCAGGTAGGCCGCCTCCTCCGGATGGAGGATCCGCCCCGCGCACTTCTCGGCCCCGAAGCGTTCGACGAGGTGGCGCCAGCGGGAGGGGGGGCACAAGTCGGTACCGAGTCCGACGATCATGGGGACTCCTGGCTGTCAGCTATCAGCTGTCGGCTATCGGGAAAACGCGCTCGACCGGGCCTTCCCCCCCCACTGAAGACTGAAGACTGAAGACGGTCCTCATTCCAGCTCCAGCGCGAACCAGTGGTCGCAACCGCCATGCCCGGTCCGGCCCAGGGGCGCGCAAAGGGGCTTGAAGCCGACCTTCGTGTAGAGCCGGATCGCCTGGTCCATGCCCGTGAGGGTTTCCAGGTAGCAGGTCCGGTAGCCGAGGGACTCAGCCACCGTCAGGCCGTGGCGCAGCAAGGTCTCGCCCAGGCCCTTGCCGCGGGCCTCGGGCAGGAAGTACATCTTCCGCAGCTCGCAGACGCCCGCTTCGCCCCCGTCGAGGGCCGCGACGCCCGCCCCACCCACGACCTTCCCGCCCTCGTCCACCACCACAAAGTAGGCGGCGCCCGGAATCGCGTAGGCCGCGCTCATGTGGTCCACCTCGGGGTCATGGAGGGCGAACCCCGGGCCGTCCGCGCCGAATTCCGGCATGACCTGCCGGATGATGGCCGCCACGGCAGTGTCGTCCTGGGGCTGGATGGAACGGAACATCAGCATGGTTCTAAGGTACCTCGAAAGCGTCCCCGTGGGACCCAGTCCAGTCCAAGCTGACAGGGAGGTATTCGATGTCCCCATCCGCCTTTCAGGAACGCCTTCGCGCCGGTGAGCGCTTGCTTGGCACTCTTGTTCAGATTCCGCATCCCGAAGTCGCCGTCCACCTCGCCAGCCAGGGCTTTGACTGGCTCTTCCTGGATGGTGAACACGGCGGCTTCGGCCCTCCCGAAGTGGCGGCCACCCTGCGCGCCCTCCATGGCTCCATGCCCTGCCTCGTGCGGGTCCCCCCCCAGGCGGCGGACATGCTGGAAACAGTGGCTGCCTGTGGGGCAGACGGGATCATCGTCCCTCACGTGGACACGGCCGCTCAGGCAGAGGCGGCGGTTTTGCAGGTCCGAGGCCGCGGGCTGGTGGTGGTCCAGGCCGAATCCCGGGAGGCCGTCGCTAACATCGGCGCCATCGCCCGGGTGCCGGGGGTGGATGCCGTGTTCGTGGGCCCCTACGATCTCACCAGCAGCTTGGGCATCCCCGAGGAATTTAGTCACCCAGCCTTCGGCACGGCCCTGGAAGCCATCACCCAGGCCTGCCTGAGCACGCGCATGCCCCTCGGTATCTTTCGCATGACGGCCGCAGAGATCCTTCCCCACGAGGCCCAGGGCTTCACCCTGCTGGCCACCGGTCTGGATGGCACCCTACTGGAGGCCGGGGCGCGCGGGCTGCTGAAGGCGTTGCGGGAGGGAGGTCACTCCGGCCAATGATGCTTCGGATACCGCCGCGACAACCCCGGCCGCAGCTCCTTGTAGACCCGCTGCCAGAAGCCGGCCAGATCGGTGGTGACCTGCAGGGCGCGCAGGTTGGGGGCCAGCAGGTGCAGCACCAGGGGCACGGCGCCACCGGCCACGGCGGGAGTCTTCTTGAGGCCCCAGAAATCCTGGAGCCGTGAGGCGATCCAGGGCGGATCGTCCTCGTAGTGGATCTTCGTGGGCCGGCCCTTGGGCAGCTGGAAGGTCTCCGGGGCCCAGGCGTCCAGCCGGCGCAGGGTTTCGGCGGGGAAGGCCTGACGCAGGGCTGCGGGCCAGTCCACGTCCTGCACTTCGCGCAGCGTCGTCCGCCCCCTACAGGCACCGGCCAGCAGGGGCCCCAGCAGATCCTCCGGCAGATCCAGTTCTGGGCGGTGCCGGCGCAGGAAGGCCAGCCGGGCCAGGAACCGCGTGGGCACCTCGTCGAGGGGACGCTCCCGCAGCGCTTCGGCCAGCAGGATCGCCACGCGGGGATCCGCCGAATCCGCGGGCCCGCGGCTGGCGTCGATGGGCAGGCCGTCGTAGCGGATCTCCGAGCGCCGTTCCACCCGCCCCGCCGCGGCGTTGAAGGCCACCTCGTCCACGTCTTCCAGTCGCTCGGGGAAAGCGTCCAACAGCCAGTCCGCCTCGCAACGGGAGGCCAGGCGGATGAGGGTCTGCCCGCCGGTACCCTGCTTCACGGCTTCGGCCTCCAGGGCCAGGATCAGGCCCGGCCGCCGCACTCGGCTGGCGAGATCCAGCTTCGCCCCGCCACCCCCGGCAAAGGCGCAGGTGCCATTGGCGGATAGCTGGCCCACGCGGTCGGGATAGGCCAGCAGCAGGGCCTTCAGCAGGCGTGTCTCCGCATCTGCGGGTACGGCGGGGGAGGGCAAGAAGCGCTCCAGGGACTGCACCGCCCGTCGGGCTCGCTGGATGGCGGCGCTGTCCAGGCCCGCGGCCCGGCAGGCCCCCGGGCCGAAGCCCGCAGCCTCCGCCTCCTCGAACTGATCCAGGCGCAGCAGCAGGTCCGAATCCGCGCCGTGGCCCGTTTTCACCGGGGCCCGGTCCAGGCCCTGGCGGGCCGACAGGTTGCCGTTCTCCAGCAGAGCGGCGGCGCGCAGGGCCAGTTGGGGAATGCCGAGATCCTCGCCCGCCACGGCGAGCCGGGCCAGACGCGGATGCAGAGGCAGGTCCGCCATGCGGCGGCCCACGGCACTGAGGGCGCCATTCTCCAGGGCGCCGAGGCGCGCGAGCAGGATCTCCGCCGCCGTCAGGGATGCGATGGGCGGGGCCTCGAACCAAGCCAGGGCCATGGGCTCCGGGATGCCCATGCCGTGCAGGGTGAGAATGGATTCCGCCAGGTCCGAGCGCTGCAATTCCGGCATATCGAAGGCGGACCGGGCTCCGAAGTCGGCCTCGGTGTAGAGACGCAGGCAGCGGCCCGGCCCCGTGCGTCCGGCGCGGCCCGTGCGTTGCACGCAGCGGGCCTGGCTGATGCGCACGGTGCGCAGGCCCGACAGGCCCGACCAGGGCGAATGCGACGCCTCCCGGCCCAGGCCCGAATCCACCACGGCGCCGATGCCATCGAGCGTGACGGAGCTTTCGGCCACATTGGTGCTGAGGATGACCTTCGGGGCTCCGGTGATTTCCAGGGCATGGGCCTGGGCATCGGGGGACAGCTCGCCGTGCAGGGGACGGAGGCTCAGTCCCAGCCGCTGCGCGATGGCCGCACAACCCTTCAGGCAGGCCCGGATTTCCGCGGCGCCCGGCAGGAAGACGAGCGTGTGGCCGCGCAGTCCCTCGCCCTCGCCGTAAAGACGATCCAGGGCATCGGCCACCTGTTGCTCAATGGGCCGGTCATCCGGCCGGGGCAGAAAGGCCGTGTCCACCGGGAAGACCCGCCCCTCGCTTTTCATCACGGGAGCGTCGAGGTAGGCGGCCACGGGGCCAGGATCCAGCGTGGCGGACATGACCAACAGCTTCAGGTCGGGCCGCGCTTCGCGTTGGAGGCGGCGGAGCAGCGTGATGCCGAGGTCCGTGTGCAGGTGCCGTTCGTGGAACTCGTCCAGCACCACGGCGGCGATGCCGCGCAGCCGTGGATCGCCATGCAGGCGCCGCAGCAGCAGGCCTTCGGTGACGAAGCGCAGGCGTGTGGCCTTGGAGACTTTCTGCTCGAAGCGTACGGCGTAGCCCGCGCGCTGGCCCAGGGGTTCGCCCAGCTCATCGGCCACGCGGGTGGCCGCGAGGCGGGCCGCCAGGCGCCGGGGTTCGAGGATCCAGCATTCACCGTCGCCCAGCAGGCCCGCCTCCAGCAGGGCCGGCGGCACCCGGGTGGTCTTACCGGCACCGGGATCCGCCTGCAGCACCAGGTTGGGATTCCCCCGCAGGCTCGCGATGATTTGGGGCAGCAGGGGATCAATGGGTAGCGGTTGGCGCAGGCTCAGGCGCATGGCTGTCCCAGGGCGGCGAGGAAGGCGGAGGGATCATCCACGGAGACAGCCACTCGGTCGCATCGGCGGGAACTGGGCCCCAGCAGACCGGTGCTGACGACTGCCTCGGTGAGCCGCAATTCCACTGCAGGCGCTCCCGTTCTCACCAATTTGTGCACCCCCTGCATGTAATCGCGCTTGGTCCAGTCATCGTCGAATTCGGGCAAGGGCGCTGCCGAAAGAATCTGATCCTTGCGTAGCCTCAGGGAGCCCAGAAGCCCCATATGCAGACTCACAAAGGTTTCATCCACTTGATGGGGCCGCTGCTTCAAGGTTGCGTAGAGACCAATCATCCAGAGCACTGAATAGACCGTGGAAACGTGGAGGAACCAGCGCAGCCATGGGGCCATGCGGGGAAACAGGGCATGGATCAGGAACAGGTCTGTGGGAATCAACAGGGGCAGGACCGGGAGAAAGGCCCGCAGAAAGGTTTCCCTGTGGAGGCTGAAGCCGGGCGGTGCGGGCTTGCGGAAACCACCGAACAGGAAGCAGATCGCACTGCCGAGCATCACCAACTCCAGGGCCATGAGCCGGGCGGCCCGGGGCGGCACGAAGGCCTCGAAGGCGGCGGCGATGCGCGCCTCGGGCCAGGCTCGTGGAAGCGAGCGCGTGTTGCGCCACGCGCCTACCGCGAGGATCAGCAGCAGGACCTCCAGCACCAGCGCGGTGCCCAGGCGCAGGTTGAGGGCCAGGTCCGAGGTCCGGGTGAGAATCAGGCCCAGGCCTTCCACCAGGATCAGGGCTGGCAGCATGATCCGCGTGCCGGCAAGCCGTCCCTGCCGCCAGTCGCGGATCATGGTGAGCACCCGGAGGGCCAGCAGAAGCAGCAGGATCGCCGTCATCCAGGGCAGCGCCCAGTGTCCGGGCATCCGCAGGCGCAGCACCAGGGCCGTCCCGCCCACGGCAAGGAAGAGGCCCCAGAGCAGGGACGAGGGTCTGATGCACATGACCATGCCTCCAGCCTACGGTCTCTTGGCTCGATCTTGGGGATCGCCTCGGCCATCCGCCTACCGCCGCCGCTTAGCGGCAGCGGCCAACCGCCGGCTCGCGTAGAATGAAAGTTCGGGCAGGAGTGGTCATGGCGGGCATGGAAACGGCGGGCGTGGGCGGCAAGGTGGGCGTCGTGATGGACAGCCTGCGGGATGCCTACGGCGACACCCTGGTGGATCTGGGGAACGAAGGCGCCAACCTCATCGTGTTCGATGCGGATCTGGCCGGTTCCACCCGCACCAGCAAGTTCGCCAAGGCCTTCCCGGAGCGGTTCTTCAACATGGGCGCGGCGGAACAGGGCATGATGGCCTCCGCCGCGGGGGCCAGCACCACGGGCGTGGTGCCCTTCGTCAGCACCTTCGCCATGTTCGCCACGGGCCGGGCCTACGAGTTCGTCCGCCAGGCCGTGGGCGTGGGCCGCCAGAACGTGAAAATCGTGGCCACCCACGCGGGTCTCACCGTGGGCGAGGATGGCGGCACCCACCAGTGCCTGGAGGATCTGGCCCTCATGCGCATGATCCCCGGCATGACCGTGATCTCACCGGCCGATGCCCTGGAGACCAGGCAGGCTGTGCGCGCCGCCCTTGCCCACCAGGGCCCTGTCTACATCCGCCTCACCCGCGACAAGTTCCCCCGCCTCCACGGCGAGGACTACCGCTTCCAGATCGGCAAGGCTGTGGTGGTGCGTCCGGGCAAGGATGTCCTGCTGGTGGGTTGTGGGTTGGGTACCTCCATTTGCCTGGATGCCGCGGAGCTGCTGGCCGCCGAGGGCATCGAGGCCACGGTGCTGCATAGCCCCACCCTCAAGCCCTTCGACCGCGACAAGCTGGTATCCCTGGCGAAAACCCACAAGGCCGTCGTCACTTGTGAGGAACACCAGGCCCACGGCGGCCTGGGTGGTATCGTGGCGGAAATCCTTTCAGAAGCCCATCCCATGCCCGTCCGCCGGGTGGGTGTGAAGGATCTGTTTGGCCAAAGCGGCAAGCCCGAAAAACTGCTGGAGGCCTACGGCATCACGCCCCAGGCCGTGGCCGCCGCCGCGAAGGAGGCTCTCTAATGGCCACTGAAACCTTCCACACCAGCCGCTGGACCAAGGGCAACCACCTGTTCTCGACCGTCATCGAAGTCACGGATACGGCTGTCGTTCGCCGCAAGCGGTCGTGGTTCACGGTGAACGAAATCAGCATCCACCTGTCGAAAGTGGCCAGCGTGCGCATCGACACAGGCCTGCTCTGGGCCGACATCCTGGTGGAAAGCACCGGCGGCAGCGATCCGCTCACCAGCCACGGCCACTCCAAGGCCGACGCCAAGCGGATCAAGGAGCTCATTGAGGGCGCGCAAAGCCGGGGGATCCGGTAATTCTTATCAAACCAAGCCACCACAAAGACGCTTGAAAAGCAAAAGACCTTTAACCACCGATGAACACTGATAAATACCGATCAAGATTATTTTTTTAATCGGTGTTCATCAGTGTTCATCGGTGGCTAATTCTTCTTTATTCAGGGTCCTGTCGGTGCCTTCGGTGGGTGCTTTTAAGGTTGCTGAATTAGCCATGACGCTAGGGATTCAAGCAAATCTTGGCGCCCGTTTCTCCAAAAATGCGGCCAGGCCTTCCTTCGCATCTGGATGCCGCATGGCGGCCTTCATCTGAGCGCCTTCGGCTTCGAGGCGGGCCCGGAGGCTGGCCAAATCCAGCCCCTGGTTCCTCAGCAGCGTGGCCTTGATGCGGGCGAAGGTCTCGGACGGTCCGGCGGCGAGGCTGCGACCCAAGGCTTCAACTGCCGTCTCCAGTTGATTCGCTGGCACCACCTGGTTCACGAGGCCCAGGGCCTGGGCGCGGGCGGCATCCAGGGTGTCGCCGAGCATCATCAGTTCGGCGGCCAGGGACGGATTCACCAGCCGCGAGAGCATGACGCTGCCGCCCCAGTCTGGGTGCAGGCCGATCTTCACGAAAGCCATGCCGAAGGCCGCTTCCGGCGTGGCGATCCGGAGGTCCGCGCAGAGGGCCAGACTCATGCCCGCGCCCGCAGCTGGGCCGTGCACCACGGCCACGACGGGCTTGGGCAGCGTCATCAGTCCGTGAGCCACCGATGCCCCCAGGTCCAGCAGCGCTTCCATGTCGATCCAGCGCCCTTCTGCGAGCGCCTTCGCCATCCACCCGATGTCACCTCCCGCGCAGAAGGCCCGCCCCGCGCCCCGCAGGAACAGCGCCTTCACGCCGGGCTCAGCCGCCTTCGCCAGGGCCTCATTGAAGCCCTCCTGCATCTCCGGGATCAGTGCGTTCAGCTTGTCCGGCCGGTCCAGTGTCAGCGTGGCGACCCGGTCGCGAATCTCAAAGCGGATGGGGCTGGACAAGAACGCTCCGGCTGGCGGTAACTGGGGTCATTCATGTTGCCCAAGATCGAAGGAAACCTCTACTGCGGACCTCCAGAACCTGGTAGGCCCAGGCAGTCTGGCGTCTATTCCGCGTAGGCATACCCCGATTTGTTCCGCTTCGCTGCGTACATGGCGCTGTCGGCCTGGTTGATCAATGCCTCGGAAGTCGTGCCATGTTTCGGGAATAGTGAGATCCCAATACTGGCATGGATGCTTAGGCTGATGCTCTGGCCGCCCACCGCCAGGGGACATGGCGCCTGGATCGTCTCGATCAGCTTGCCCGCAATAACCGTGATATCCCGTTCGTCCCGGACCTCCATCAGCAGGTACAGAAATTCATCGCCACCATGGCGGCTGACGGTGTCGTCGTCGCGGGTGCTTTCCGACAGCCGATCCGCAATGGTTCGCAACACCAGATCGCCGACAACGTGGCCATACGAGTCGTTGATTTTCTTGAAGTCATCCAGGTCCACGAACATCACCGCCAGGGTCCAGCCATGCCGCTGGGCCTGGGCCAGACCGTGTTCCAGCCGGTCGTTGAACAAGGCGCGGTTGGGCAAGCCAGTCAACAAGTCATGGAGGGAAGCATGACGATCCGCATCCCCCTGTTCCTTGACAGCGGCCAATTCAGCTTCCAGGTTGCTCCGCTCTTCGACTTCATCCTTCAGGGCCTGGTTCACGTCCGATAATTTCTCGGAGGCTTCCATGACCTTCTCCTCCACAGCCTCGCTTTTCTCGAGGGCAGATTCCATCCCAGGTTTCGTGTGGCCATCCGCGAGTTCCTGTTTCAGGGCCAGGTTGACCGAGGCCAGATCCTCGGCACTGGCTGTCACCAATCCCTCGACCTGTTCGTTCTCCCCGAGCACTTGATTCAGGGACTTGGCCAGCTTGGTGCTTGTTGGTGTTTGTTTCATCGGATCGGCTGTCATAGGCCCCTTGACTCGTTCCTGGGATGGTTACCAGGGGGCGCAACGCGGCCCCCTGGCAAGGGCGGGCGATGGACTTATTTATTGCTCTCCACATTGTAGGTGAAGACCGGCTCGTGAGTGGGATTGGCAACCTGCCCACTGGGTTCCGGCGTGACGGTCAGTTTGAAGCGGCGGTGCGGGGTCAGGGTGTCAAGACTGCCTTCCAGATCCTTGTTCAGAGTCAGGGCTCCGGCATTCTGCCTCTCGCCTTCCCCTGGTTGGATCCAAACGACATAGACGGTCGCATCTGCCGCAACCTTCGACGGGGGGGCAAGATGCTTGACCCGGACGGAAACCTTCGTATTGCCGTTGTCCCCCTCCGAGACCCTGACGGTTCCTTCGCTTGGGGAGGCATCGGAGGTCGAGTGCATCTCTTGGGGTTTCTCGCGCCAGAACATCATTCTCTGGCAGCCCAGCTGCATACCTACCAAGGCGGCGACCGCAGGTAAAACAGCCAGGAAGACAAGAGGCCGAACGTTGAAACTTTGAAATCTCATACCTGCTCTCCTAAGAAGTGCGTCCAGGACGCACTGGTTTGAAGCAATTCCTGGTCCATTCTATAAAATTATTATTTGTATTGTTTAGAATCTATATAGAGCTGGACGGGATTAAGGCAGCAATCAAAATGAATGAATTAAATTTCATTTCGAGGGAGCCGATGGGCTACCACCCTACACAGGCCGCCTCTGGACCTACCTCACTTGGCGAAGCCAAGCATTAGGACGCACTGCGGTGGGGCAGTTCTCGGCGCTAGCCTGAGTTCAAACGGGGGTCACCGGTACTCAGCGATGCCATCGATTGCCTTCACAAAGGCCGCGAACAGGTCCCTCGCCGCGTCGCCTGCAGGCCCCTTGAGGGTGACTAGGTTCTCGGGGTGCCATTGGACGCCGAAGACCCACCGGTTCGGATCCGCGGCCTCCAGGGCCTCGATGATCGGTCCCGTTTCGGGGTGGGCAGTGTCCAGGTGCCAACCCACGGCCACCAGGGGTGGCGCCACCCGCTTCACAGCCTGGTGGTGACGGCTGTTCACCAGGAAGACATCTTCGCCCAGCAAGGCGCGCAGGCGGGAGCCCGGGGCCAGCTGGACGCGATGGTGCATGTCGGGAGCGTCAGGTGTGCCGTGTTGGTGGCGGGGGGGCTCGCAGCCGTAGTGGTCCGCCACGTCCTGGATCATGCTGCCGCCCAAGGCCACATTGAGGACCTGTTCACCGCGGCAGATGGCGAGGATGGGCAGGGTCCGGTCCCAGGCCTCGCGGATCAGGGGGATCTCCAAGGCGTCGCGTGCTTCATCCACCTCCGCCCTGGGATGCACCGCCTCGGCGGCGTCCCAGTGCCGGGGATGGATGTCGTCCCCACCCGTGAGCAGCAGACCCGAGATGCTCGCCAGGTCCGGCCGGGGGTCGTCGGGTGCCACCAGATGGATGGCACCGGTCCAGCCGGCGGCTCTCAACGCGGGAAGGTAATGCTTCTCGGCACCGGACTTGTTTTTACAGCTCACCAGGAGATTTGAGTTGCCCCTTGACATGACTTTCCCTCAGCGCAAACCTCATCACCCTACCACCCCCTCAGATGGTCTGAGTCGAAGGTGAGGCGGAGAGCTCCGCCGATTCATAAAGGAGGACACATGTCCGGATCCTTGAACAAAGTGCTGCTCATCGGGAACCTGGGGAAGGATCCCGAACTGAAGGCCACGCCTTCGGGCCAGAGCGTCGCCCGCTTTTCCGTGGCCACCACGGAGACCTGGAAGAACCA
>JANXYT010000263.1 GCA_025355915.1 Holophagaceae bacterium | reverse complement strand
GTCCTTCCTTGATGTTCATTCAGGAGCCCCCATGTACGCCATGATCATCGTCCGCTACCGCCGCCCCTTGCCCGAGGTTGAAGCGGTCACCGAAGCCCATCGCGCCTACCTCCGCACGCTCCAGGAGCAGGGCATCCTGGTGGCCTCAGGGCCATTGGACCCGCGGTTCGGCGGCATGTGGCTGGTGCGCGTCCAGGATGCGGATCCCCTGGCGGATCTGGACACTCTCCGCGATGGCGATCCCTTCTACCAACACGGCCTCGCCAACTACGAACTGCTGCCCTGGAAGGTCATGCAGGGCAAGGAAGGCCTCGACCGGATCTGACGTCGCTGCCTGGACTGCCCCTAAAGCACCTGCCGCAGTGCCTCCAGCAGCTCCTCCTCCCGGAGGGGCTTGTGGAGGATGCAGGTGACGTCAATCCGCTTGAGGGCATCCGCCACGGCCGGATCGCGCGTGGCGGTCACCACGATGACGGGAAGCTCGGGCCGGGCTTTCCGGGCCATCCGGGCCACCGTCAACCCGTTGCATCCAGGCATCTGATAGTCAGTGATGATCAGATCCGGATGAGCAACGGCGATGCGCTCGGGGATCTCCATGGCGGTCACATCTTCCCAGATCTCCACCTCGTGCCCGGCGTGCGTAAGCATATGGCGCAGCAGGCTGCGCATCAGTTGGCTGTCGTCGATCACGACGATCTTGGACATTGACTGGCTCCCCTGAACCGGAAAGTAGGTCTGCCGCTCACTTCCGATTCTTCTCTTTTACGAAATCCACGTACCCCATATCGACTTGGTTGATGTGATTCTGCAGGTAGTCTGCGAGGAAGATCGTCACCTCCATGGTGATGGGCTTTCCTTCCGCGAGGTTGGTCTGGAGCTCCTGGGCCATTCGAAACATCTGGGCATGTTCAGCCATGTGGGAAGTCAGCTTGGGGTAATTCATTTCCTGCATGTACTTCTCTTCCGTCGAGAAGTGCTCGGCGGCGTGTTTCACAAGGAAAGCCAAACTTTCCTTGACCTGATTGCCGGAGGTTCCCGCCTTGAACGAATCGGCCAATTTGTTCACGGCGGCGAACAAGGCCTTGTGCTGGGTGTCGATGATCGAAATTCCCGTTTCGAACCGGCTGCTCCAAATCGCGATGGCCATGGCTTCTCCTAGGTCAAGGTCCAGGCATCACATCGGCCCCAGCCAGCGCGCCCTTAAATCTACAACTGGTTCTTTCCCTTCAAATCTCGCGTGAGGGAATCCAAACCCCCCTTCGCGAGGCTCCCGGGGGATCCCTGTCGAGTTGGTTTCAGGACGGGATGCCCGAACCCGCCCGGATACCAAGGTCGGCGATCTTCGCCTGAATCTCTTTCATGCTGAAGGGCTTCCGCAGGCCGTAGACCCGCGGATGGCCCTCCAGCAGGGGCGCGATCTCCTGATCGCTGTAGCCCGTGGCCATGAGAACGGGGGTCCCCGGGCGGAGTTGCAGGATCAGAGGCAAGGCCTCCGCGCCATTCATGCCGGGCATATTCATGTCGAGGATCACCAAGTCCACCGGCTGTCCTTCTTCAAGGATTCGCAGGGCCTGTGGCCCCCCAGGGACCGCCGTCACGGCATGTCCCAGCATCTCCAACATGGGACCGACCGATTCGCGGATGAGTTCATCGTCGTCCACCAGCAGAACCCTCAGGGCGGTCTGGGCCGGGCCCACGGCGACCGGGATAGGAACCGGCAGCTCCGCCGGGCGTTCCACGCGGGAGGCGGGGAATCGGAGGACGGCTCCGGTCCCCTCGCCCGGCTGGCTGCGCAGGTCGAAGGCGCCGTCGTGAGCCTTCATGGTGCCGTAGACCATCGCCAAGCCCAGGCCCGTGCCCTTGCCCTGGGGTTTGGTGGTGAAGAAGGGTTCCATGGCCTTCGCCAGCACCTCCGGAGCCATGCCTTGTCCCGTGTCCCGCACCCAAAGGACCAGGCCGCCCTCCGGGGACGTGGCGGTCTGGATACTCAGGATTCCGCCCCCAGGCATGGCATCCATGGCGTTCACGCAGAGGTTCATGAGCGCATGGCTCAGCGCCCCCGCATCGCCCCGGACGAGTCCGAGACCCGCTTGGAGCTCCAGCCTCAGCTGGATGCGCTGAAGCGTGGTGTAGCTCAATAGCTGGCTCATCTCCTTGACGAGTTCGTTGAGGTCGATGGGCTGCTCCTCCTGGAGATCCTTGTGCGCGAAGTAGAGCAGGCTCTTGACCACCCCTCGCCCCCGCAGGCAGGCGTTGACGATGGTGTCGAGATGCTTGGCGGCCGGGGATAAGGGCTCCGCCGACTCACGCAGGGAGGAGGCCAAACCCAGGATCGCTCCCAGCACGTTGTTCATGTCATGAGCCACGCCGCCGGCCAGACTGCCCAGGCTTTCCAGGTTCTGGGACTCGTGGAGCTGGGCCTCCAGGGACTGGCGCTTCTCCTGATCGAGTTTCTGCTGGGTGATCTCCTGGATGATCCCCACCAGGGTGGCCGGCTGCCCTTCGGCGTTCCAATGAAGTTCCCCCCGGCCGTGGACCCATCGGCGGGCTCCGTCGGAGGGACGAACGATGGCGTAGTCCAGGTCGAAGCGTTCCCGGCGCTGGATGATCCCGGCAACATAGGCCTGCATCTGGTCGCGGAAGTCCGGGGCGATGATGTCCATCCAGCTCTGCAGTGTCCGGGGATGGCCCGGACCGATGCCGAAGATCTGATCGAGGAAGGGGCTGCCCTTCCAGCGATCCTCCTGGATGAACCAGGAATAGGTTCCGATCTCTCCAGCTTCCGAGGCCTCGAGCAAGAAGCGCTCGCTCTCCAAAAGCGCAGCCTCGGCCTCGCGGCGGCGTTCCTCGCCCGCCAGATGATCCATGGCGAAAGAGATGTCCATGGCCGCTTCCACCAGCAGCGCCGCCTCGAAGGTGCCGAAGAAGTCCTTCTCTCTGGCGTAGACGGCCAGCGCGCCCACCACCTCGCCGCCTTGCCGGATGGGGAAGGCGGCCGCGGACGCGAATCCGGACTGGGCCGCAGCATCGCGCCAGGGTTCGGTTCCGGCCTCAGTCATGAAATCGTTCACCACGCAGGGGCAGGCCTCACGGATCGCCATGCCCACGGGTCCCTGCGCCAGCGGCGAGTCCCCGCTTTCCAATTGGATAGGGTCAAGGTAACCATTCAGATCGCCATACTTGGCGGCCACGGTCACCCGGTGCGATAGCGGATCATTCCAGCCGATCCACGCCATGTCGAACCGCCCCAACTCCACCAGCACTTCGCAGATCTTGTCCTGCAGGGCCGCCTTCGTGGGCGACCACACGATGGCCTGATTCACCTGGCTGAGGGCCGAGTAGAGCTGCGTCATCCGCTGGAGCTCCCGCTCCCGGGCCACGCGCTCGGTGACGCCGCGCACGAAGCTGACCACCACCGGCTCCCCCTCGAGGTGAACGATCCGCGCGCTCACCTCCACCGGAAAGGCCGAACCGTCCCGGTGGCGGTGAACGGTCTCGAACCGGATGGCCCCGAGGGCCTTCAGCTGCTCCAGGTGCACGGCGATCTCGGATTGGGTCTCGGGTGGGCGCAGATCTGAAATGCGCATCGTCTGGAGTTCCGGGATGGAATAGCCGTAGTGCTCGGCGGCCTGGAAGTTCGCCT
>JANXYT010000319.1 GCA_025355915.1 Holophagaceae bacterium | reverse complement strand
CCCGAGCAGTCCGACATCAAGCTGGCCTGCCACGGCCTCGGCCACGGCAACACCCAGGCCCTGGTGCTGGCGCCCTCCACGCCCCAGGAGATGCTCGACCTCACCATGCTGGCCTTCGAGCTGACCTTCAAATACCGCAACCCGGTGGTCATCCTCGGCGATGGCTACCTGGGCCAGATGACCGGCAAGGTGCAGCTGCCCGATGCCATGATCAAGCCCGGCATCCCCAAGTGGGCGGTCTACGGCGACGCCATGCACCGAAAGAACCTCATCACCTCGATCTTCCTCACGGAGACCGATCTCGAGGCCCACAACGTCCACCTGAACGCCAAGTACGAGGCCATGAAAGTGGAGGCTCGCGCCGAGACGTTCCTCTGCGAGGACGCTGAGGTGGTCCTCATCGCCTGCAACACCCCGGCCCGCACGGCCAAAGGCGCCGTGCAGGAATTGCGGAACCTGGGCATCAAGGCTGGCCTCTTCCGGCCCATCACCCTTTGGCCCTTCCCGGTGGAAGACCTGAAGGAAGCCATTCAAGGCGCCGAGCGCATCGTGGTGGTTGAAGCCAGCGCCGGCCAGCTGGAGGATGAGGTTCGCCTCGCGCTGAGCAAGGCCGGCATCCGGCAGTTCCCCGACATCGAACACGTCCGCCGCATGGGCGGCATCCTGCCCCAGCAGAACGAGATCATGGCCCAGGTGCTGGGAAAGAAGGAGGTCCGCGCATGAGCCAGTCCAGCGTCTTCTACGACAAGTTCGAGCGCCACTCCCACGGCGAGGGCCTCAAGGGCCACGCCACCCACTACTGCCCCGGCTGCGGCCACGGGCTGGCCCACAAGTTCCTGGCGGAAGCCATCGACGAACTGGGCATCCAGGATCGCACGGTGGCCATCAGCCCCGTGGGCTGCTCCGTGTTCCTCTACTACTACTTCGATGTGGGCAACAGCCAGGCCGCTCACGGCCGTGCGCCCGTGGTGGCGCTGGGCCACAAGTTCGCCAACCCCGAGAGCGTGGTCATCAGCTATCAGGGTGACGGCGACCTGGCCTCCATCGGCCTCGCGGAGACGGTATCCACGGCCCAGCTCGGCGCACCGATCACCGTCATCTTCATCAACAACGCCATCTACGGCATGACCGGCGGCCAGATGGCCCCGACCACCCTCATGGGCCAGACCAGCTCCACCAGCCCTTCCGGCCGCAACCAGTACAACGGCCAGCCCATGAAGATGGCCGAGCTCATCGCGGGCCTCGACGGGCCCGTCTACGTCGAGCGCGTGGCCCTCTACGACGCCAAGCAGCGCATCAAGGCGAAGAAGGCCATTCAAAAGGGCATCAAGTTGCAAATGGAAGGCCGCGGCTACTCGTTCATCGAAGTGCTGGCCGAATGCCCCACGCACCTGAAGATGAACCCCGAGGAAACCTCAAAGTGGGTCAAGGAGTGCATGGAACCCGTGTACCCCCTCGGCGTAAAGAAGGACATCACCGTCGAGCCCTGGTTCAAGCGGAACCCGCCCTGCTTCAAGGGCGAGAAGATCCTCAGCCTGGCCGGTGCCACGTCCGAGCATCCCACGCGCCATTGCCAGGGCTTCCCCACCCACCTCGCCCTGAACGATATCTCGCTCAAGCTGGCCGGCTCCGGCGGCGACGGCGCCCAGACGGCGGCCATGCTCATCGCCCGCGCGGCCATCAATGAGGGCTTCGACGCCACGCACATCCCCAGCTACGGCCCCGAAAGCCGCGGCGGCACGTCGTACGCCGATGTGCATGTGGCCGAAGACGAGGTGCTCAATCCCGGCTCCCCCGATCCGCAGGTGCTCATCGCCTTCAACGCCCCGAGCCTGGCCAAGTTCGGTCCCACGGTGCGCAAGGGTGGCTGCGTCATTTACGACTGTTCTGTGGTCACGGAAGCCCCCGAGCTGGACCCCAGCATCAAGGTTTTCCCCGTGCCCTTCACAGGCATCGCCACCGACCTGGGCAAGGCCGTCGTGAAGAACATCGTGGCCCTGGGCGCCCTGCAGGCCGCCACCGGCATCTTTCCCAAGGAAACCATGCTCACGGCCATCCGCGTAGCCCTGAAGGATAAGTGCGCCCTCATCCCCCTCAACGAAGAAGCCTTCGCCTGGGGCATCAAGTCCGTGGAAGGGCTCGACAAGTAGCCCCGGAATCCCAGGAGGCAGCCATGACGGATACCGCCATCCAGACCACCCTCAGCAACGAGGAATGGAAGATCGTCATGGCCCTCCGGGAGATCCCGGACAGCCCGCTCCGCACGAAGGTCTCCGGCCTCTTGGGCGAGCTCGTGCGCTTCATCCAGCAGCCCCGCTGCCTCGGCATGCAAAGCGACGGCTTCCCCTGTGGCACCCCCCACACCAGCTGTGAAGAGTGCCAGCACATGCTGCAGGTCTTAGACGATCTCGCGGCACGGGTGCCCGCTCAGGAATAGGCATCAGGGCGCTGGTCACAGAGGGCGCCGAATTCCACAGAAGGCACGGTAGGAGGACTCTCAACCGGATCCTTGTTCCGTGCCTTCCGCGCATCTTCCGTGTTTTCCGTGACCAGCTTCCTTACAGCCCGCCGCGCAGGTTCGCGAAGGTGCGCAGGCCGTCTTCCGTCGACTTGAGCAGCGCCACGAGGCGGCCATCATGCATGGCACGCAGCGGTGCGCCTGGGTCAGGGAAGCTTTCAGGCATGGCCCAGGATGCCGGGTGGAATTCGCCCGTGGGGATGATGCGCCCATGGCTCAGGTGGTCGGCCTCTTCATCTGAAAGCAGCCGTGAGGGGCACCAGGGCAGCAGGTCAGCACCGGTCAGCAAATGCTCCTGGCCCTCGCCGGGATCGGACCAGGGGCCGATGGCGGTGCGGCGCAGCGCGGTGAGATGGGCGCCGCAGCCCAGGGCGCGACCCAGGTCCCGGGCCAGGCTGCGGACATAGAAACCGCCCCGGCAGGTGAGTTCCAGCGTGCTACGTCGTGGCAGATCGTGGGCGATCCACCGGGCCGAGAGCAGGAAGACGCGGCACGGCTTCATCACCACGTCTTCGCCGCGGTGGGCCCTCTTGTAGGCGGCCTCGCCGTCGATCTTTTTGGCGCTGGTGGCGGGCGGGATCTGCTCAGTCCAACCCAGGAAGGGCGCCAGGGCCGCGTCCAAAGCCTCCGGCAAAAGATGGCCTGCGGCAGCCTCCGATACGGGTTTTCCCTGCAGATCGCAGGTATCGGTCTCCAGGCCCCAGGCCACCTCGGCCATGTAGGTCTTCGGCAGCGGATGCATCAGTTCCATCAGCCGCGTGGCCTGGCCCGCCAGCACCAGCAGCAAGCCGTCCGCGAAGGGATCCAGCGTGCCGCCATGCCCCAGGGCCAGTTTCTTCTGCGCCGCCTCGAAGGCCCGGCGCTTGAATCCCCGGATCACGTCAAAGCTGCTCTGTCCCACAGTCTTGTGGACGAGGTGGATGCCCGATTCGATCATTCAGGATTCCGTGGTTTCGGTACCAGATTCGGGGTCTGCGGGTCTGGCCGCCCGTTCCTTCTCAAGATCCCCCAACAGGGTTTCCAGGTGATTGCCGTCTTCCAGCGTGCCGTCAGGGAAGAACCGCAGTTCGGGGACCCGCTTCATCTTGAGTCGCGTGGCCAGCTGGCTGCGCAGGAAGCCCGCGGCGCGGCCCAGGGCCTTGCGGGTGAGGGCGTCCTGGGCTTCCTGGTCGCCGCCGTTGGCGGGCAGCACAGTGAAGTACACCCGGGCCACGCTGCGATCCGGCGAAAGGCGAACCGCCGTGATGGTCACGAAGCCCAACTCCGGGTCCCGCAGTTCCCGTTGCGCGAGGGTGGAGAGGAGGAAGTGGACCTGGTCTTCAAGGCGTTCGGGGCGTTGCATGGGGTTCCTTTTGCAATCCCCATTGTATCCGACCCCGCTTTTTCTCCTTCGACCTGGAGCCGGTCGCTCGCAGGTGGATACTCTGGACGTTTCAAAGGGCGCTGCATTGGCCGAGTGGTTTGAAGGGTGGTTTGACGAGGACTATGCGCTGCTCTACGCCCATCGAGACGCAGAGGAGGCCCGCGTGGCCGTGGGCCGGGCCCTGCGCGTGGCGCCTGAACTGGCGGTGGGTCCCGTGCTCGACCTGGCCTGCGGCGCCGGGCGGCACCTGGAGATCCTGCGGCGGGCAAATCCCCTCGCCTTCGGCATGGACCTCTCCCGGACTCTGCTCGGCATGGCCCCCGGGGGTCTGCGTCCCTGGTTGATCCGAGGCGATATGCGTCAACTGCCGGTGCGGGAGGGCGTCCTGCGCGGCATCTGCCTTTGGTTCACGCCGTTCGGGTATTTCTCGGATGCCGAGAACCGCGCTCTGATGCTGCATCTCGGCGCTCTGCTCGAGCACAAGGGCGTGCTGGTGATGGACTACCTCAACGCGGATCTCGTGGCCAGGACGCTGGTCCCCGAGGACACCGTGGAGCGGGGCGGCGTGCGGGCCCAGAGCCGGAGGTCGCTCGAGGATCATCGGCTCGTGAAGCGCATGGTGCTCACCCGCATCAAGACCGGCGAGGTGCGAGAGGTCCTGGAGACCGTGCGCCTCTACCCTCCCACCGACCTCCAGGAGATGGCCGTCCGCGCGGGCCTGCGCCTGCGCAGCGTCATGGGCACCTACGCGGGTGAGTCATTTACTGAGGACAGTCCCCGCTGGATCGGCATCTTTGAGAAGGTGTGGTGAGGCAGGCTGGAGACCGGAGGCTGGAGGTTTGGTTGAGGTATAACCAACGGCCGATCCAAACCGCACGGTCCGAACTGAAATAACGGGCGCGGCCCACAGGGCCGCCCAGGAAGCATTACCTCCAGCCTCCAACCTAGAGTCGTTGTTAGCTGATGGCACTCTCTTCAGTCAGAATGAACCATCCATTTGCAAGGAGCAGCCATGGGCTTCCAATCGGTGCGGGATCTTGATGTCAAGGGTCACCGGGTCTTCCTGCGGGCGGATCTGAACGTGCCGTTGAAGGAAGCCCAGATCACGGACGCCACCCGCATCCAGGAGACCCTTCCCACGCTGAATTACCTGCTCGATGGTGGCGCTTCCGTGGTGCTGGCCTCCCATCTGGGACGACCTGAAGGCAAAGGCTTCGAGGCTGCCTACAGCGCCGCGCCGGTGGCCGCCTGGCTGAAGGGACAGGGTTTCGATTGCCGCCTGGCCAGCTATGTGAACGGCGCGGCTGTGGAGGCCGAGGCCGCGGCTCTGAAGCCGGGCCAGGTACTGCTGCTGGAGAACCTGCGCTTCGAGAAGGGCGAGACCAAGAACAATGCGGACTTCGCCGCCAGCCTCGCCAGACTCGCCGACACCTATGTGAACGACGCCTTCGGCTCGGCCCACCGGGCCCACGCCTCCGTCAGCGGCATGGTGGCCGATTTCCCCAGGGACCGCGTGGCCGCGGGCTTCCTCATGGAAAAGGAATTGAAGGCCCTGAGCAAGGTCATCCATAACCCCGACAAGCCTCTGGTGGTGATCTTTGGCGGCGCCAAGGTGAGCGACAAGATCGAGCTCATCCATAATTTCCTCGGCAAGGCCGACGCCATCCTCATCGGCGGCGCCATGAGCTACACGTTCCTCAAGGCCCAGGGCTTCGAGATCGGGAAAAGCCTCTGCGAAGGAGACAAGGTGGACCTGGCCCTGGAGCTGGTGAAGCAGGCCGAAGCCAAGGGCACCCGCCTGCTGCTGCCCCTGGATCACGTGGTGGCGGCTGAGTTCAAGGAGGACGCCGACTGCGCCATCACCGTGGACCAGAACATCCCCGCGGACCGCATGGCGCTGGACATCGGCCCCGAAACCGTGGCCGCCTACGCTGCGGAAATTCGCGCCGCGAAAACCCTGCTCTGGAATGGACCCATGGGTGTTTTCGAAATGGCCCAATACGCCAGCGGCACCCTGACCGTGGCCGAGGAACTGGCCGAAGCCGCTGACCGTGGCGTCTTCGTGCTGGTGGGCGGTGGGGATAGCGTGGCCGCCGTGAACAAGGCCGGCGTGGCCGCCCGCATGACCCATGTCTCCACGGGTGGCGGGGCCAGCCTGGAATTCCTCAGCGGCCTCGAGCTCCCGGGCGTTGTCGCCCTTTCGAAGTAAGGAGATTCCATGCGCTGCGTCGTCGCCAACTGGAAAATGAACCTGGCCTCCGAGGAGGCGCAATCCTTCTGCGAGGAGTTGCTAACCCACATGGCGCCCGAACCGGAAACCGAAGTCGGGATCGCGCCCCCCTACACCCTGCTGCATCTCGTGAGTGGTTTGGTACGGTCGAAGGGCATCCAGGTCTTCGGGCAGAACGGACATGCGGAGGCCAAGGGGGCCTTCACCGGCGAAATCTCCATGCCCCAGCTTCGGGATGCGGGCTGTTCCGGCGTGCTCCTGGGCCACAGTGAGCGCCGCCAGTTCTTTGGCGAGACTGACGCGGCCCTGGCGAAGAAGGTCAAGGCCGCCTGGCATTGGGATCTGCTGCCCCTGCTCTGCATCGGCGAATCCTTGGCGGAGCGGGACGCCGGCCAAACCCTGGAGGTCCTTGGACAGCAGCTGTCCATCCTGAATGAGACCGGTCCCGGCCCCCTGTGGGTGGCCTATGAGCCCGTGTGGGCCATCGGCACGGGCCGCCGCGCCGAGGCCGATCAGGTGCGCGAGGCCCACGCCTTCATCCGCGCCGAACTGAACAAACACCTGTCCGGCTCCGACTACCAGGTGCCCATTCTCTACGGAGGCAGCGTCACCCCCGAGAGCTTCCCCGAACTGCTCACCATCCCCGAGGTCGCCGGTGGTCTGGTGGGCGGTGCCAGCCTCGATCCCCGGAAGTTCGCCGAGCTCGTGAGGCAGGCGGGCTAAGGGCTAAAAAAATCCCCCACGATATTTCGGTTTGGCCTCACGTATCGGCGCAGCCGATACCGAGAAGACACCAAGCCACGAAAACAGAAGGGAAGCGCCTTGTGCTTCTTCGTGTCTTCGTGTCTTCGTGTCTTCGTGGTGAATCAGTTCGCATTTCCAAAACCCACTCTCAGCCGCGATCCATGAAGATATCCGCCACCTCGGCGACCAGGCCCAGCAGGCCCACGGAGCCGAGCCAGTGCCCCTGGGCGTTCATCTGGTGTTGGAATTCCTGGGACGAAGACGGATGGGGGCGGCTCGGCAGCTCTGCGGTTCGCCTGGCCGTTTTCAGTTCCTCGATTTCCAGTTCCCGGGCGCGGTCCAGGCCGCCCCTGGCGATGAAGGCCAGCACGCGGCGCAGTTCATCGTGGTCGAACCAGAGGCCGTGGACCTTGCAGACATCCAGCACCACGCCGGAGCGCCTG
>JANXYT010000014.1 GCA_025355915.1 Holophagaceae bacterium | reverse complement strand
GTCTTCGCGGCGCTGGCGCCCACGCCTGCTCCTGCTGGCGGTGACTGCGGCCGTCTGGGGGGTCGGTCTTGGCGGGGGCTTCCGTTTCGACGATTGGCCCAACATCGTCCATGACCCCGCCACGGCCCAGGCGGGAGCCTTTCTGGATCGCCTGGGCTGGGGGCTGCGGCCCTTGCTGCGTGCCACCTATTTCCTGGACCACGCCTTGTGGGGGATGAAGGCCACGGGCTTTCTCTTCACCAATCTCCTGCTGCATGCCGGGACCGTGCTGGCAGTGTTCCATCTGGCGGCGAGGCGGCTGGATAACCAAGGCGCGGCCCTGGTGGCGGCCCTGGTGTTCGCCCTTCAGCCGGCGAACGCGGAGGCCGTGGCCTACCTTTCGGGGCGCTCCGTCCTGCTCTCCACAGCCCTGCTCGTGGGCGCGCTGCTCGCCCACGAGCGGGGGTATGAGACGTCACCCACGGCCAGGGCCTGGCGATGGCTATCGCTGCTGGCCTTCGTTCTGGCGGCGCTGGCCCGGGAGACCGCCCTGGTCTATCCCTTCCTGGTATGGGTGTGGGAAGTCACACGGCCGGGAGGCGGCCGAAAGAGTCGGGCCCTGGTGCCCGGTCTCCTCGCCGGATGCCTGGCCTGCCTTCTTCTCGCGCTTCCGCGCTACCGGGAGCTGGCGGCCTACTCCGCCGACCTGAGGAGTCCCCTCGCCTCTCTGTCCGCGAATCTTGCCAGCCTGCCCGAATCCCTCAGCCTGTGGTTCCGGCCCTGGGCCCTCTCCCTGGTCCACCCGGCCCCGGACCAGACGGCACCGCGCGTTGCCCTGGGCCTGGCCCTGCTCCTGCTCCTCCTCCTGCTCGCCATCCTTGCGGTTCGCGGGACGCGCCCCTGGCCCTTGGCTGCCCTGGCCGCGGCGTGGATCCTGATCGCCCTCGCACCGACCCACGGCTTCCTGGCGCGGCGAGACCTGATCTCCGAACGGCAGCTCTATCTGGCCTGGGTCGGCCCCAGCCTCTTGGCGGGAGGCCTGTGGAGGTTCCTCCGACGCTCCTCCACTGCCCATCTCGCCACTGTGGCCGGTGTGGCGATCCTGCTGAGTGCGGGGTGGGCCTGCCTGCGGCGCGCGGACCTCTGGCGGGACGAGGTGCGGCTATGGAGTGACACGGTCCGCAAGGCCCCCGCTTCGGCCCTGGCCTGGAACAACCTCGGCGCAGCCCACCGCGATGCGGGAGACGTCCCCGCCGCTGCCACTGCCTTTCGCCGCGCCATCGCCCTGGACCCCACCGACCGCACCCCGCGTTTCAACCTGCTGGCGCTGGAACTGACCTCCTACCGTGCCTTGGACTCAAGGAGCCAACCATGAAACTGCTTCCTTACCTGCTTCCGCTGCTGTTGGTGGCACCGGCCCTGGGCCAGGGCTACCCGAAGAGCTGTGACCAGTGCGAAGACCTGCCGCTGCTGATGAAGGAGCTCAAGGAACAGGAGTGGCTGCGGAGCAGGTTCTACACCTTCTCGCCGTGGGAGAAGGTGTACCAGCTCAACGCCGCGGACGTGAAGGACCTGCAGAACCATGTGCAGAACGACTTCAACGCCTGGCTGAAGACGCCGCAGGGCGGGGGCGGCGTGGGAGAGCCCACCATGGGCACGAATCCCGAGGATTGCAAGCTGGCCTTCTTCGTGAAGGATGCCAACGGGAAGACCACCACCCTGCCGTACGACGAGAAGCAGATGAAGCAGCGCTTCTGCAAGACCATCCTGGATTACATGCTCGCCCACGAGGCTTCCCACCAGCGGACCTGCCGGGCCCTCGGCGCGAAGCAGAAGGCCTTCCTCGGCCTCCCCGAATTCGTCGCCGCCGATGAAGTCAAGGCCTACGAGGCGGGCATCAAGGTCCTCGAGAAGGCCATCAATGCCCTCGCGGCCCGCTGCAAGGAGAAGGGGACCACGGCCACGTACCTGCTGAATCCGAATCAGGAGATCAGCCCGGCCAAGGTCTTCAAGTCCGAAGAGCAGGCCCGGAGGATCGCCGACATGCTCGAACGCGCCCAGCGCGAAGCCGATGCCAGCAAGAATGCGGAAAAAGGGAGGAAGTGATGGTGCCCCAGCTGCTGAGCCTTGCGCTGATGATGTGGATTCCAAGGGCCGCGGCCCCCAACCCCGATCTGAATGCCACCCTGGCGCGCTTCGAACGGGAGTGCCTGGGGAAGGGCGGAGCACCCTGCGAGGCCCTTCAGGCCGAACTGGAACAGGCCCTCTATCGAGAACTCATGGTGATGTACCTGGGCGGCAAGGACCCGGATCACCGGGTGCTGCGGGTGGCGGCCCGGGCACAGCTGCCCGATCTCGCGGCCTTCGCCCTCCGACGCCTGGCGCGCTGGCAGGCTGCCGAGGACGCCCCCATCGCCGGAACGGGCCTGGACAGTCCCTATCCGGCGGTGCGGAGCGCGGCCTCTGAACTCGCGCGGTCCATCAATCATCCCCAACTGCAGCGTCTCGCCGCTCGAAGCAGGGGGTCCCGGGAAGGCTCAGGGACTGGGCTGGTCCCCGATGAGGCACCCCATGCCAAGACCCTTGGAACCTCGACCTACCCTGGCTCCAGCTACAGCTTCGCCGCCAGCCGACAGGACCTCGCTGTCTACCGCACCAGTGACGGTCCAGAGAAGGTGCTCGCCTACTTCACCAAGGGCAGGCGGGTGCTCAGCGGCGCGGAGTTGGCCAGCCTCCGGAAACAAAAGGGCGGCAAGAAGCATGACGATGCCATGGCCCAGGCCATGATTCAGGCGGTGATGAGCGGGCAGGATCCGCAGGCCGCGATGAAGCAGATGATGGAATCGGCCCAGGCTCAGGACGTGGACTGGACCACGGGGATAGAGGGCGTGGAGGGTATTTCCTCTCCGCGCTATGTGGTCCTGGAGGAGGCCGGCCCACAGAAAGTGCCCTCTCGCGTGGTCTCGGTCTACCGGGATGAAGCCCTCGGGGCAACCGCCGTGGCCTTCCGATTGCTTCCGCCCCTGCCCAGTCTGGCCGGCCCCAGCAAGGCTGCCAAGGTCGACCCCGCCTACCTCCAGGCCCTCCAGGAACTCCAGATGCGGACGGATTGACGGAGCGAATCCGTCTGGCGTTCCCCCTTCCATTGGCCCCGGATCTTCCCGAATGACTGGTCTAAATGGGGAGCAGACCATCACATCCACCACTACTTCGTGTTGGCAGTCATATGACTCGGCCTAATATGAAAGAGGGACGTTCAGCATTAACGATCCACTCAAGGGGAAAACCAACATGCCAAACATTGCATCCGTCCTAAAGGATGAAGTCGTTCGATTGGCCCGGAAGGAGGTACGCCGGGAGCTTGAGGCGTTAAAAAAAGCCTCGGCGCACTATCGATCGGATATCGCCGAGTTGAAACGGCGCCTGGTCGTGCTCGAAAAGAGGAATGCCAAACTTGAAAATAAGGCCTCAGGCAAGGCAGGGCCACTTACCGATGATGCTGATGCCACCCGCGTGAGGTTCAGTGCGAAGGGATTGGCCACCCATCGGCAAAGGCTGGGACTATCCGCTGCGGATATTGGCGCTCTGCTTGGTGTATCAGCGCAGAGCATCTATCACTGGGAAGCCGGGAAGTCCAAGCCGCGTCAGCAGCAGCTGGCCGCCATTGCCGCCTTGAGGAAGACCGGGAAAAGGGAAGCCGTCGCCCAGTTAGCAAAACTGACGGAGTAGATGCTGGGAAGAGCTGAACCTTCGTCGGATGTAATTGGTGGTCAAGGCGGATGCTCTCTCTTGCCCCCTCAGGTTTCTGTTCGAACCCTGCGATCCGAAGCCAGCAGGAGATAGAACGCCGGCACCACGAAGAGGGTGAATAGGGTGCCGATGGATAATCCAGAGAAGATCACGAGCCCCATGGCCCTTCGGCCCGCCGCGCCGGCTCCACTGGCGATCACCAGCGGAAACACCCCAAGGACCATGGCCGCCGTAGTCATGAGGATGGGGCGCAGCCGGATGGCGGCGGCCTCGGTGACGGCCTCCAGCTTGGACTTGCCGCTGAGCTGCAGCTCGTTGGCGAACTGGACGATGAGGATCCCGTGTTTGCTGATGAGGCCCATCAGGGTCACCAGACCCACCTGGGTGTAGATGTTGAGCGTGGCTAGGCCCAGGTTGATGAAGATCATGGCGCCGAATAGGGCCATGGGCACGGACACCAGGATGATGAGGGGGTCCCGCATGCTGTTGAACTGGGCCGCCAGGGCCAGGAAGACGATGAGGATGGCGAAGCCCAGGGTCACGAAGAAGCCTCCCGACTCCTGCACGAACTGTCGGGAGACGCCTGAGTAGTCGGATTCATACCCGGTAGGGGCGACCTCCCGCAGGGTCTTCCGGAAGAAGTCCAGCACCTCGGCCTGGGAGAAGGACGGCCCAAATACGCCAGACACGGTGGCGGCATTCAGCTGCTGGAACCGTTTGATGGATTGGGGGACGACCGACCGCTTCATCGTGGCGACGGTGGAGGCGGGAAGGACCGTACCGTCCGGGGCCTTGAAGTAGTAGTCCAGCACCTGCTCCGGGTTCAGCCGGTCCACCTGCCGCACTTGGGGGATCACCCGGTACGAGCGGCCCGCGATGGAGAAGTAGTTGACGTAGCCCCCGCCCAGGGCACCCCCCAGGGCATCGCCCACATCCTGCTGGGTAAGCCCCAACGAGGTGACCATGTCCCGGTCCAGCACGACGGTGTTCTGGGGCTTGTCGATCTTCAGGTCCGAGTCCACGAAGAAGAACATGCCGCTGGCCTGCGCCTTGTCCACCACGGCCCTGGCCACCAGGTCCAGACGGGGGAAGGGTTCAGTGGTCTTGATGACGAATTCCACTGGCAGGCCGAAGGCTCCGGGCAAGGAGGGCGGCTGGAAGATGGCGACCCGGGCTCCGGCGACCGCGCCCCAGGTCTTCTGGAGTTCCATCATCACCTGGTCCGCACTACGGCTGCGGCGGTCCCAGGGCACCAGGATCAAACCGGCGAAGGCCGATCCAGCGCTGGTGAACTGGAACATGTGCTCGAATTCCGGAAGGGTACTGCACCCCTGGAACACCTGGTCCGAATAGGTCTGCATCTGCTGCACCGTGGCCGTGGGGGGGCCCTGAATCTGGCACATGATGAAGCCCTGATCCTCCTGGGGGGCCAGTTCGGACTTGGATGTGCGGAAGAGCAGGACCGTTCCTCCCAGCAGGAGCAGCCCCATGACCACCGTCACCCAGTGGGTCTGAAGGGTGCTCGCGAGGATCCGCTGGTAGTGCGCGTGGAACCACTCGAACTGCCCGTCGATGAACTTCACGAAGGTCCCGCTGTCCTGTTCCTTCTTGAAGAACCGCCCGCACATCATGGGCGACAGCGTGAGCGCCACCACGCCCGACACCGCCACGGCCCCGGCCAGGGTGAAGGCAAATTCCGTGAAGAGGCTTCCTGTGAGGCCGCCCTGGAAGCCGATGGG
>JANXYT010000486.1 GCA_025355915.1 Holophagaceae bacterium | reverse complement strand
CGAAGGCCTGCGTCGCGAGCTGACCACGGCCCTGCACAAGGCCGCGGTGAACAAAGAGATCGTGCGATGCCCGGGTCTGAGTGTGAAGACCAACGGCCACTTCTCCCTGGTCAACCTGGCCGTCTTCCCGGTCACGGAAGGCTCTGTCGCGAGATTTGAGCCACCCCTGTACCTCGTCACCCTGGAGGCAGCCCCGGCAGCGGACGTGGCACCGGCTGACCACCCGGTAGAGAACAACGAACGGGACGGGTCCTCCCGCTCCGATGCGCACGTCGCCGAGCTCAAGCTGGAATTGCGGGCCAAAGAGGAATACCTCAAAGCCTCCAGGGAAGAATTGGAAACGTCCAACGAAGAATTGAAATCCTCCAACGAGGAAATGCAGTCCGTGAACGAGGAATTGCAATCCACCAACGAGGAGCTGGAAACCTCCAAGGAGGAATTGCAATCGGTCAACGAAGAACTGTCCACGGTCAACGTCGAACTGCAAACCAAGGTGGCGGATCTTTCGCGGGCCAACAACGACATGAACAACCTGCTGGCGGGCACCGGCATTGGTACCATTTTTGTGGATCATCACCTGCGCATCCTGCGGTTCACACCCGCCATCACCCGGATCATCAACCTGATCCCGGGCGATGTGGGACGCCCCGTGGGCCACATCCTTTCCAACCTGGTGGGCTATGACCTGCTGGTCACCGATGTGCGGGCGGTGCTCGACACGCTGGTACCCAAGGAAGTGGCCGTGCAGACGAAGGAGGGCAAGTCGTACACGCTGCGCATCCAGCTCTATCGCACGCTCGACAACGTGATCGAAGGCGCGGTCATCACCTTTGTCGATACCACGGAAATGAAGCGCACCGAGGCTGCGCTAAGGGACAGCCAAACCCACTTCCGGCAACTGGCGGCGGCCCTGCCGCAGCTCGTCTGGACCTGCTTGCCGGATGGCCGCTACGATTATCTCAGCCCGCAGTACGTCGAATTCACGGGTGTGCCCGAGGCCCAACAGCTGGGTTTCCGGTGGCTAGACCAGGTGCATCCGGAGGACCGGGGTGCCCTGCTATCCGCGTGGAACAAGGCAGTGGGCATCGGAGAGCCCTTCAAGGTGGAATTCCGCCTCCACCACCATGGCGGTGCCTACCATCCGTTTGAGACGCATGCGAGCGCCATGCGGGACGTGGCCGGACACATCGTGAAGTGGTTTGGCCTGACCACGGCGATCACCAGCCGCCGCCCCAAGGGTAGTGCCACGAAAGGGCCCGAACCGGCTCAACCGGGACTGAATGGTGGTGCCGAATGAATGACAAGGTTGAGGGACTCAAACGGGTCGCCCAGCTGCGCTGGCGGGCTGAAGAGGCCGCCCGCAAGCGAGCCATCCTGTCCGCAGAGATTCCTGACGACCTGTCGCCTCTGGGTATGAAGAAGGTGATCCACGATCTGCGGGTGCACCAGATCGAGCTGGAGATGCAGAATGAGGAACTGCGCCGGACCCAAGTGGAACTGAGTGCGGCGCGGGAGCGCCATTACGACCTCTATGATCTGGCGCCCGTGGGCTATTGCATCATCTCCCCGGAGGGGCTGATCCAGGAGGCCAACCTCACCGTCGTGACCCTGCTGGGGACCGCGCGGGCCGCGCTGATCAAACAGCCCATCACCCGGTTCATCTTCAGGGAGGACCAGGACATCTATTACCTGCACCGCAGACAGTTCCTGCAGACGGGGGAACCGAATGCCTGCGACCTACGGATGTTGAGAAAGGACGGAACGGCCTTCTGGGCGCGGCTCACGGTCACCCACGCCCAGGAGCCTGCCACCAGCTCAGGACAAGCCACCGACGCCGCGCCCCTGAGCCGCCTCGTGCTGACGGACATCTCCGAGCGCAGGCAGGTGGAAGAGGCGCTGACCCGGAGCGAACTCTTGCTCCGCACCACGCAGCAACTGGCCCACGTGGGCAGTTGGGAACTGGATGTTCAAACGCAGACGATGATCTGGACCGAGGAGATGTATCACCTGTACGGACTCAAGCGGGGCAAACCCGTGCCCGGCCCAGACGCCATCGCCCGCAGCCTGGATTGCTACCTGCCGGAGGATCGCCCCGTGCTCCAGGCGGCCTTCCAGCGGTGCGTGGAGGAAGGAGATCCCTTCGATATGGAATTCCGCATCACCACGGGGAAGGGGCGACAGCTGTGGATCCGCACGATCGCCAATCCGGCCCTGGAAAACGGAAAGGTGGTCCGGGTGACCGGTCTGGTCATGGACATCACCGAGCGCCGGCTTAAGGCCGGCCAGGGAAAGGGCGAAAGATCCTCCACCGGGAAATGATGGTGCTGCCCAACGGGGAGATGGTTTCCGTCTGGGGTAAAAAAGGCGAAGGGCCAAGACCGTTAAGTCTTGGCCCTTCTAGGTGTATTTGGTCGGCGCGAGAGGATTCGAACCTCCGACCCCTACCACCCCAAGGTAGTGCGCTACCAGGCTGCGCCACGCGCCGTGAACCTCTGACTGTAGACCGGATGGGGCCTTCGGTCAACTCTTGGGTGGCGCGGAGAGGCGTTCGTAGAGGCCCCTCACGGATTTGAGGATGGGCTGCAGGTCGGTACTGATGCGAAGGAGCCGGGGGAAGGCGGGCTTGGCTTTCTGGGCAGGCGCGGCGGGGAGTTCGTCAGCCTCGAAGCCCAGGTCCAGGCGCTGGACGAGGTGGCCGTGGGCCAGCAGCTCGGCGCAATCGGCCACGGTGAGGCCCTCGGCCAGCCAGGCCTTGATGCGCTTCAGGCGCGGCAGCTCATCGACGTGGTAATAGCGGAGGTTGCCCTTGCTGCGCCGGGGCTTGATGTCGGGGATGACGTCTTCCCAGTAGCGCAGGTCCTTGGGGCTGACGTCGACCTGGGCGGCGGCTTCTCCGATCTTGAACCACTTCTTATCGGTCATGGCCTAGCTCTCCCTGGGTTCGATGCCCAGGGTCTTGAGGCGCTTGTAGAGGTTGGAGCGGTCCACGCCCACGCGCTCGGCGACGCGGGTCATGTTGCCGTTCTGGAGGCGCATCTCCCGCTGGAGGTACTGGGCCTCGAACCAGTCGCGGGCCTCCTTGAGGCTGGGGAACTCGGGGAAGGAGAAGGGATCCTGCTCGGCGAAGTGGCGGGTGGCCAGGGGCCCCAGGTCGCGGGGGCCGATTTCACTGCCGCGGCCCAGGATGACGGCGCGCTCCATGAGGTTCTTCAGCTCCCGCACGTTGCCGGGCCAGTCATGGCGCAACAGGGTGTCCTTCGCGTCCGGGCCCAGGCGCCGGGGCGGCCGCCCGTACTGGCGGCCGATGCGGCTGATGAAGGCCTCGGCCAGCGGGAGGATGTCCTCGGGGCGCTCCCGCAGGGCGGGGATGCGGAGGGGTACCACTGCCAGGCGGAAATAGAGATCCTCCCGGAAGCGTCCGTGGGTGATCTCGCCGGCCAGATCCTTGTTGGTGGCGGCGATGACGCGCACGTCCACCCCCACGGCGCCGCCCCCGCCCACGGGTTCCACGCGGCCCTCCTGGAGGGCCCGTAGCACCTTGGCCTGGGTTTTGAGCGACATGTCCCCGACCTCGTCGAGGAAGAGGGTGCCGCCATCGGCTTCGCGGAACTTGCCCTTCTGGTCCCGGACGGCCCCGGTGAAGGCGCCCTTCTGATGACCGAACAGCTCGCTCTCGATGAGTTCCTCGGGGATGGCCGCGCAGTTCACTTCGATGAAGGGGGCATCCTTGCGGGGGCTCTGCAGGTGGATGAGGCGCGCCACCTCCTCCTTGCCGCTGCCATTCTCGCCCGTGAGCAGCACGCGGCCTTCCGTGGGCGCCACCAGCGCCACATCGGCCATGAGCCGCTTCATGGCGGGGCTATCGGCCAGGAAGAACCGGCCGCTTTGCACCTCGGCCAGAAGCCGTTGGTTCTCCTGTTCGAGCCTCGACTGGCGCAGGGCATTGCCCACCACCAGCAGCAGGCGGTCGAGGTCGATGGGCTTCTCGAGAAAGTCGAAGGCGCCGAGCTTGGTGGCCTGCAGGGCCGTGTCGATGCTCGCGTGGCCCGAGATCATCACCACCGGCAGGTCAGGGCGGATCTGCTTGGCCTGCTTCAGGGTCTCCAGGCCATCCTGGCCCGGCAGCCACACGTCCAGCAGCATCAGGTGGAGGCCCTCGCCGTCCGGGTTGTGCAGCAGGTCGATGGCCTGCTCGCCCCGTTCGGCCTTCACCACCTGATAACCCTCGTCCTTCAGGGCTTCGCCCAGGGACCGCCGGATTCCCGGCTCGTCATCCACCAGGAGGATGGTGATGGGGGCGCGCATGAACTCATGCTGGGCGCGGGGCAAGCCTTTGTCCAGCAGGTGGTTGCCTAGATTTCTGCGAGTGCCTTCTCGGATTCTTGCAGGAGGGCCGTGCCCAGGTCGGAGGCCGCCTGGTAATAGGCATGGGCGGATACCTGGGGCAGCTGTTCGGCCACGGCGGCCATGAGGGGGCGGAGATGCACCCGGAGCAGGCGCTGGGCCAGTTCCTGGAGCCGTGACCGTTCGGCCAGGTCGCCTTCGATGACCTCGCCGAGGAGGTAGCTCAGGCAGGCGAATTCCAGGCCCAGGTGATCCGGGGGGACGGCCAGATCTTCCTGGAGGCTGATGTCAGCCTCATCGTAAATGGCCTTGAGGGGGTCGAGCACCTCTGGCGCCATGTGGTGGCCCCGGGCCTGCACGGATTCAAACAGGTGGACGGCGTCCGTGTCCTTCGCATGGAGAAAG
>JANXYT010000459.1 GCA_025355915.1 Holophagaceae bacterium | reverse complement strand
CAACGCTGGGGCCGACCTCGAGATGATGCACCAGATGGCCCGCGGGATCGGCTTCGGCAAGATCGCCGGTCTGGGCGTGAAGAAGATGAAGGAGCACTTCATCAAGAACGGCTGGGGCGATCCGCAGCTCATCAACGATATCGGCATGGAGAACAAGGGCCTCGAATACTCCCAGTACATGTCCAAGGAATCCCTGGCCCAGCAGGGCGGCTACGCGCTCACCAACAAGGGGCCGCAGCACGACGAAGCCTGGCTGATCTTCATGGACATGGTGAACAAGCAGCTGCCCACCTACGAGGACAAGGCCGAAGCCCTCTACTACTTCCCCCTCTTCCGCACCTGGTTCGGCCTCAACGGCTTCTGCAAGCTGCCCTGGAACGATGTGGTGCCCACCGACAACTCGTCGCAGCCCGAGCCCCACAAGGTGCCCGAGCACGTGCAGAACTACGTGGACCTCTTCACGGCCACCACGGGCCTCAAGATCACCAAGGACGACCTGATCATGCAGTCCGCGAAGGTCTACAACTTCCAGCGGGTCTTCAACATCCGCATGGGCAAGGGCCTCCGCCTGCATGACGCGGCACCCTACCGCTCGCTGGGCCCCGTCACCCGCGAGGAGTACGAGTCCCGCGCCGAGCGCTACGACAAGCAGATCGTGGACGAAATGGGCCTCGATCCCGTGGGCAAGAGCACCGAAGAAAAGATGGCCCTCCATCGCGAGTGGCGTACCGGGCGCTTCTCCAAGCTCATGGACGCCGTCTACACGCGCCGCGGCTGGACGCTGGATGGCGTGCCGACCCTGGCCCGCCTGAAGGAACTGGGCCTCGATGCCTTCCCCGAAGTCGTGGATGTGGTCAAGCAGCACCTCTCCTGAGAGCATCGGCCTAGCGGCCGATGCTCTTGGTGGAACCGGCAAAAACAAGGCAGGCACCAACTATGATCCTGGTGAACGAGGAGCCGCTCGATTGGCACGCGGGCATGACCGTCCGGGATGTCCTCAGGGCCCGGAATTACCGCTTCCCCATGCTGGTCATCCACCTGAACGACACGCTGGTGCAAAAGCTGGACTACGACTCGACGACCATCCCCGATGAGGCCGTGGTGAAAGTCATCCACCTCATCAGCGGGGGCTGAGCGGAACCCCGGCGAGGATGGGGATCAGGATGCGGAACCGGGAGCCCTGGCCGGGCTCGCTCTCCGCCTCCATGCGGCCGCCGCCCTCCTCCACCATGGGCTTGAGGGAGGACAGTCCGAGGCCCGTGCCCTTGCCTGGGGCCTTGGTGGTAAAGAAGGGATCGAAGATCCGCGCCAGGATCTCCGGTGTCATCCCGGTGCCGGAATCGGCCACTTCGATCATGGCCAGGGCCGTCCCTGATTCGCCCCGCTCCACCCGAATGGTGAGGGTTCCGCCCCCAGGCATGGCATCCCGGGCATTGGCCACGAGGTTCACCATCATCTGCTCCAGCCGGAGCCTCGAACTCTGCACGATCAGCGGTTCCTCGGCTGATACTTCGATTTGAAGCGCCACTGAGCGCGGCAAGAGGAGCCGAAGCATCCCCTCCATCCCGCTCACCTCTTTCCCTAGATCCATGGGCTGCAGCTCTTCCGCTTCCCGCCGGGCGAAGCCCATCAGCCGACGGGTCAGCAGCGCGGCGCGGTCCGCCGCCGTGGCGATGCGGGTGAGATCCTTCGTGCTGGGCACGACCCCGTCCTCCAGGTTCATGACCACCAGATCGGCCGAACTCTTCACGGCGCAGAGCAGGTTGTTGAGATCGTGGGCCAGGCCCGCCCCCATCAATGCCAAGGTATTCATCCGTTCGGTCCTGAGCAGCGTGTCCTGGGCCTGCTGCAGGGCCTGGGTCCGCTGGAGGACACGCAGTTCAAGGGTGCGCCGCGCCGCCAGCAGGTCCTGAATGGCCTGGAACTGGCGCAACAGGAGGAGGACCACCAAGGCCAAGAAAAGGGCGAACTCCTCCCGCGTCAGATTCCGAGGGGCCCAGGCCAGCAACACCGCGATCACCACGATGGCCATGGCTACCGGCAGGTACGGAAGTAGGCCCGCGGCCTTGCCCTGCGGGTCGGCACTCGCCAGGGC
>JANXYT010000446.1 GCA_025355915.1 Holophagaceae bacterium | reverse complement strand
AACACCGTGTTCCGGGACATGCGTGCAGTCGTGAATGTTCTGTGTACCGGCCTGCGCGCCTTGGAATTCGACCTCGAACGAACCCGTAGCCTTACCGGGTTCCAATGGATAGCTTCTATATCATTGAACGCTAATTAGTATAAAGCATCAACAGGCCCTTGCGGTCGGGGCCGCCTCACGGCACCCTGCCCACATGCATCTGTCACTCCCGGAAGACACCCACCTCGGTCCAGGCGAGGCTCTGCGTCCCGTCCGAATCCCGGGTTCCAAATCCGCCACCAACCGGGCCCTGCTTCTGGCGGCCCTGGCTCCAGGCACCAGCCACCTCCGGGGCGGCCTGGAGGCCGAGGATACCCACTGGATGCGCCAGGCCCTGCAAGGGCTGGGCTTCCCCTTGCACGAACCCGGGGGGAGTTGGCGGATTGAGGGCGGTCGGAGACCCCGCGCCCAAACCCCCCTTTGGCTGGGGGCCTCCGGCACCACGCTGCGGTTTCTCCTGCCCTGGTTGGCCCTGGTGGCCGAAAGACCGGTCCGGCTGGAAGGGGATCCCAGGCTCTTCGAGCGACCCCTGGGGGCCCTGCTGGATCCGCTCCAGGCCCTCGGCGCAGGGTGGTTCCCAGACGCCACCGGGGCCTGGCTGCACCCGGCCCCGGTCCCGCCCCGGCGGCTGGATCTCCGCGTGGATGCCCGCCTCAGCAGCCAGTTTTTATCGGGGCTCGCCCTGGCCGCGGCGGCGCTGCCCGAACCCAGTCGGCTCACCTGGTCCGAGGCGGCCAGTCCCAGCTACCTGGGCCTCACGACGCAGTGGCTGCGCCGCTTCGGTTGTGAAGCCGTCCTGGAGCCCGGGCAGTGGCAGATCCCTGGCGGCACCCTCGTGTCCCGCGACCTGGAACTGCCGGGGGACTGGAGTGGCGCCGCGGCTTTCCTAGCTGCCGCCGCGGCCACCGGACGGAGCCTCCGACTGGGGCCCCTCGATCCTGACGACGCCCAGGGAGATCGCGCCATGATGGCCATCCTCGCGGCCGCCGGATGTGCGATCCGTTGGGTGGAGCCACAGGTGCTCGAGGTTTCCGGCCCCCTCCGCCGAGGGCTCGACGCCGATCTCACGGATTGTCCCGACCTGGGCCCCGTGCTGGCGGCCCTGGCGGCCCTGGCGCCGGGACCCTCCGAATTGCGCGGCCTCCACACCCTGCCCCTCAAGGAATGCGATCGCCTGGACGCCTCCGCCGACCTGGTGAGCTGGCTGGGGGGCCAGGCGGAGGTGATCGGCGACCACACCCTGCGCATCGCACCGGGGCCCGCGTCTCCCACACGGGCGCCGTTCCATCCAAGGAATGACCATCGCATGGCCTTTGCCGCCGCCCTGGGCGGGTTGCGCTGGGGCGGCGAGCTTCAGGATCCGCAGTGCGTCGCCAAGACTTTTCCGGACTTTTGGGCTGTCTGGCGGGGGATGCTCGGATGCTGAGGGCCGCCTGGCTGGGTCACTGGAAGGCCCCCTGGGGCATGGATCGCGGTCGCCGCTGGGGCGATGCGTCCTGGGCCCTGGCCGCCATCTCGCAGGCTTGGCTGCTGGGGGGTTGGGAGGGGCGTTGGCCCCGGCTGGAGCAGGAGGCGCGACGCCCGCTGGGCCCTCAGGTGCTGGCCATGCCGACGGTCTTTGAGCCCCGTCCCGATCCGGCCTGGGTCGCCCGGCTGCGGCATGGCAGCCCCGGGGTGCCCGCCAGCCAGCGGGGGACCCGGGAAGACGAGCTGCTGGCCTGGGCCTGGGAGGCCCTGTTGGAAGGCCACGGGGCCCCCTGGATGGCGGCAGGATCCGTGCTTTTGGATCTCCCCCAGCGCCTCCGTTGGGTGGCGGTGCTGGGCGCCGTGGAGGCCGAGGGCACGCTCCAGTTGCCGCCCTTCCTGGACCTGATCCCGTCGGAATGGCGCACGCTGCCGCCCGGGTGGTGGGAGATCCTCCTGAAGGGGCAGGATGCCCAGGGCCGGCTCCTTCCGGAAGGACCGCTCGATCCTGGTCTCCCCTGGCCCGCCATCCAAAGCTCTGCGGAATCTTTGATCTTGCCTGCCTTGCCGGAAGATCTGACCCCTCATCGCACCGCTTCCTGGCTGCATGCAGCCCCCTCCGGCCAGTGGATGATGGATCCCGGTATCCGGGCCTGGGCCCGCGGATTCGGCGCATCCGCCCAGGGTCTGGCGCCCCTGGTGGCCCCGGGGCTGGGAGCGGGTGACCTGCCCGACGAGGGCCTGGCCCAGGTCCTGAACCTGCGAATGCCCGCCACCCCTCCTTCGGGCTGGGCCGCTTCAGTTGGAGCGGACCTGGAGGAAAACCTGAATCGCCCTGAGGTTCCCCCCGTCTCGGGCCACCCCACCTGGGACCGGCTGCGGATGCGCTGGGGCGGCCACCCTGCCGCGCCCGCGACCGCCTATCCCGCCTGGGGCACCCCGGCCCACCCGTGCGCGGACCCCTTCCACTGGATGGCCCAAGGACAACTGGCCATCCGGGCCTGCGAGCCCGAAGTTGCCCTGCGGGCCTTCACGCTGGCCCACGCCCATTTTACGCGGCTGGACGCTTCCGGCTGGGCCGGACGCGCGGCTTCGAATGCGGCGGTGGCCGCCCTCCAATGGGCCGACCTCCCGGCGCACGCCCGCTGGGCCGCGCTGCGTGGCCCCCTTCCCCAGCCCTGGCGGGACATGGAGGAAGCCCAGCTGGCCGAAGTGCACCTGGAACCTGAGGCGGCCATGGCCCGCATTCGGGCCATGGTGGACGCCCATCCGGACTTCGGGGAGGGCTGGAGCCTCCTGGCCAGCCATGGCGCGGATCAGGAGAACTGGGATGTGGTGAGAGAAGGCCTGGCTCACATGCAGGATCATCCCTACGCCCGCTTCTTCGAGGCCGTCCTGGGCCCCTTGAAGGAAGCTCCGCCGCTGGACGCCGATCCCGACACCCGGCTCAGCTGGGAGGCCCACCGGCTCTTCCGGGGCACCGGCGATCCCGAAGCCTTCTGGGCGGCCTGGCGGGCCTGCCCCACGCAGATCATGCGGCTCGAGCTGGGCCTGCAGGTGCTGGAGCGGGTACCGGGACAGCGCACGGCCGCCGGCCTGCTCACCCTCCAGACCATCGCCGACCGGGCGGATTCGCCCAGGCATCAGCGGCGTCTGGCAGCCCTGTGGCCCCGGTCCGAAGCGGACCAGAATCCGTCCCCCACCCGCCTTTTCAAGGATTGGCTCGCCCAGCGCGCCACGCCCACCTGGATCGCCTGGGAGGAGGAAGGCAGGCCCCATTCTCTCGGCGCCGGGGAAGCACCACCAGAAGGCGCCCTCAGCCGTTTGGCAAAGGACGGCACCCTGGCGCCCTTCCTCCATGGCGCCTGGGTCTGGCGCGGGCATCCGCTGATCTGGGAAGGTTGCCCGGTCGGCGCGGTGTTGCTGGCTCAGCCTGCGGAGGCCCTTCCCGCTCAGCCCCTGGAACCCCTGCTCATGGCGCCCTGGCTCGCCCAGATTCGCGCGCGGCGGCCCGCCGAAGCCTTGGTCGATGGGGGCCTCCTGCTCACCGATGGCAGTGAGCCCATGGCCGCGGTGCTGCGGGAACTGGACCGAGTGGCGGAGTCGGACCTGCCGGTGCTCATCCTTGGCCCCACGGGCAGCGGCAAGGAATTGGCCGCCCGGGAGCTGCACCAGCGCTCCGGCCGCTCCGGTCCCCTGGTGGCCGTCAACTGCTCCGCCTTTGCCGAAGGGCTGCTGGAATCCGAACTGTTCGGGCACCAGAAGGGCGCCTTCACGGGCGCTGACCGGGACCGCCGCGGCGCCATCGAGACCGCTCGCGGCGGCACCTTGTTTCTCGACGAGGTGGCCGACCTGTCGCCGCGCCTCCAGTCCCTGCTGCTACGGGTGCTGCAGGAACGCGAAATCCGCCGCGTGGGCTCGGATCACGCCGTGAAGGTGGATGTGCGCTTCGCCGCCGCCACCCACCGGGCCCTGGAGGAGCTGGCCGCCGCCGGGTCGTTCCGCCGCGACCTGCTGTTCCGGCTGCAGGGTGCGGTGTTCCACCTCCCGCCCCTTTCAGAGCGCCGCCACGAATTCCCCTTCCTCCTCCCTCGCCTGACGGTTCGCGCGGCGCACTCCGCGAAACGACCGATCCCCGCCCTGGCCCCGGGGCTGCCCCAGGCCCTGGCCCGGCTGCCCTGGCCCGGCAATGTCCGCGAACTGCTTCACGCCCTCGAACGCGCCATCCTGCGCTGCGAAGACGGCTTCCTGAAGCCTCGGCATTTCCCCGAGTTGGAAGCCCCGATTCTCCAGGTCCGAACCTGGGAGGACGCGACCCGGGCCTTCCAGCGCCGCCTGCTGCTGGACACGCTCCAGGCCTGTGGATTCAAAGCGGCGGAGGCCGCCCAGGCCCTGGGCCTCGCCCGCCCCGCCCTCTATGCCACCGCCAAGCGGCTGGGCGTGGATCTGGTGGCTGAACGGGCGCTCAAACCGTCCTGAGGATCCCACCACTGGCCGGTTCTACATCCTTCGTCCAAAGCTTCGCTCCAGGTCAGCCAGCGACAGCTTCTTGATGATGGGTCGACCGTGGGGGCAGGTATTGGGCACCTCGCAGGCAAGGAGGTCCTGGATGAGGCCCACGGCCAGGTCAGGGGGCAGGGCGTGGTGCTTCTTGATGGCGGCCCGGCAAGCCAGCTCGGCATTCAGGTCGCGACGGAAGGCATCGAGGTCCACGCGACCTTCGCGCTCCAGGCGGGCCAGCAGATCCTCCAGCAGAGCCTGGGGGTCGCGCTCCACCAGGAAGTCGGGCAGTCCTCGCACCACCAGCGCATCGCCGCCAAAGGGCTCGGCCTCCACCCCAGCAGCCTCCAGTTCCGACAAAAAGGGCGTGAGGCGTGCCAAGGCCTCGGGCCCTAGCTGCACCACCTGGGGCGGCATCAGCGGCTGGATGGCGGGGGCGTGGCGGCGCAGGAAGAGCCGCTCATAGAGCACCCGCTCATGGGCCACATGCTGATCCACGATCCAGAGTTCGGGACCCGCCCCCCCCATGATCTCCGCCAGCAGGTAGGTCCGCTCGAAGGTCCCCAGGTAGCGGATGTCGGCGGCGTGGCCCAAACCCTCCGCCACCCCTGAAGGCGCCGGTTCGTAGGCGTAGACGGTGTCCAGGGGCCGGGTGGCGAAGGTGTCGGCCAGGGCCTGGTACCCGCCCAGGGCCCCGCCCGAATGATCGGACCAGAGCCGCGGATGCTGCGGCGCGGCGCGCCGGGAGGGATCCATCTCGAATTCGGCCTCCAGGGGCTTGGGCGGCAGTTCCAGCACTGAGGCCAGGCCGCCCCGCACCGATGACAAATTGCTACGCAAGGCGGCCCAGGCCTCTTCTGCGCCGCCGCGCACCCAGGCGAACATGCGCTGGGGCTCGCGAAAGCGCACCTCGGCCTTGGTGGGATGCACGTTCACATCCACGGCCTCAGGCGGCAGTTCCAGGAAAAGCACAGCTGCGGGATAGGAGCCCTTGGCGAAGGTGCCGGACCAGGCTTCGGACAGCGCCGCCAGCAGCAGGCGGTCCCGCACGGCCCGGCCGTTCACGAAGAGATAGAGGTGGTTGCGGTCGCGGAAGCTGAGATCCGGCGGGGAGACGAAGCCCCGCAGGCGCCAGGGCAACTCGCCATTCACGAAGGGCACCAGGCGGCCCAGCTTTTCCCCCAGCAGCGGGGCCAGACGCTGACCGGCGCCTTCCACCGGCGGCAGCACCAGGGGCGCGCCGCGATCCGGACGGAGGGTCCAATGCACTCCGGGGGAGCTCAGGGCCAGCCGGGCCACAGCCCCCCAAAGCTGGGCGTGTTCCGTGTCCGTGGATTTCAGGAACCGCTTCCGGGCCGGCAGCTGGGCGAAGAGATCCCGCACGGTGACCGTGGTGCCGCGGCTGCGCGACACGGGCGTCACCTCCTTGATGATGCCGAACTCGCAGCGCAGGCGATGGCCCGCGCCTTCCGCTTCGGCGCTGGTGAGATCGAAGCGACTCACGGCGGCGATGCTGGGCAGGGCCTCCCCTCGGAACCCAAAGGTGCCCAGATGGCCGAGGTCTTCCGCCGTGCGCACCTTGCTGGTGGCGTGGCGCTCCAGGGCCAGGTACAGCTCATCCCGGGCCATGCCGGAACCGTCATCGGCCACTTCCAGCAGCCGCTTGCCGCCCTCCTCCCAGGTCACTTCGATGTGGCGGGCCCCCGCATCGAGGGCATTCTCCGCAAGCTCCTTCAGCACCGATGAGGGCCGCTCCACCACCTCTCCGGCGGCGATCTGGTTCGCCACCTGGTCGGGCAGGATTCGAATGCGGGACATGGCTAAGACGCTATCAGCTATCGGCTCTAGGCTGTCAGCTGTCAGGACCCTCCGCCGCCACCGACATCTCCGCCTGGGGGGCGCGGATGGCGAGGTGCCCCAGGTAGGCCAGCAAGAACAGGCCCGCGCTGATGCCGTGGGCCCAGCTCAGGCCGCTGCGCCAGGCGGGACTGGTCACCACCTGCACGCCGTAGCCCGTCATGACCATGGGAGCGATGAGAATGGCGGCGCCCAGGCCCGTACGGCGGCCCTCCTGGCCCTTCCGCAGGCGGGCCCAGAGGTGGCCGCGCACGGTGATGCCAAGAGCGAACAGCAGGAGCGGCGCCACGAGCACGTGGAGGTGCTGGGCCATCCCCAGCCAGGGGTGGGGCTCGGGACCGAATTCCCCGGCGCGTTGGCCGAACCACCGCAGGAGGCCGTCCAGCAGGCCCGTACCCGCGGTGACAAGGGCCGCGAGATGGAGGCTCCAGCGCTCGAGAGGGCTCACTTCGTCTCCAGGTAGAGCACCTGGTGGAGGGCCAGGCAGCGCCGGGCCGCATCGGTCATGGCGTGGGCCGTGAGCGTGGCGCCGGACAGCGGATGGATGGCGCCCTTGAGGTTGAGCTGGGAATCCAGGGCCTTCCCCTCGAACTGGTTCACCCAGGCCCTCTTCGCCATGTATTCCGCCGGCTCGCGGAAGGCCACCGCCTCCACGCGGAGGATCCGGCCTTCCGGCGAAACCGCCACCAGCAGGGTTTCATTCAGAGTGCGCACCCGGTGGGTGTCGAAGAAGCCGACCCCCACCAGGACCCCATTCTTCCGGGCCTCGTAGACCACGGTCCAGGTCCCCGGTAATTCGACCTGGGCCTGCGCCTTCACGCGTCCGGCCTGCAGCTCGCTGAGCACGTGTTCCTTCCGCGTGAGCTGGGCCCCCGGAAAGGCCAGGGCCAGCGCGTCCTGTGGGGTGGGCAGGGTCGCGAAGAGGGGGAGCGACAGGGCGAGGGGGGCCAGGATACGAATCATGCTCCACCTCAGAAGGTGTAGCCCAGGGCCAGGCTGAACTGGTCCCGGCCCGTGCGGGCGCGGTTCTCGTCGCGGGTCCAGTCGGCCTTCAGGGCCACTTGGGGAATGGGCTTGAACGCGACGCCCATGGTGAGCAACGTGCGGTCCAGGCTGATGTCCTTCGTGACCCCGGCCACCACGGCCTGATTCGCGTCGATGCGCTCGTAGCGGACGTAGGGGATGAGGGCCTGCTTCGAGCCCTTCAACAGGTCGTAGCCCGCCTCCAGGTAGCCGCCCCACTGCCGCGTGCCCACCTCACGGGCCGGGTCCGAAGGCGCCAGGGCCGCCACGCCCGCTGCGCTGTTGGTGCTGCGGGTGTAGAGGCCCCGGACTTGGAAGCCCCGGGCCCGGTACTCGGCGTGGGCGTCCCACACGGTGGTGGTGATGGCCTCGCCGCCGCCGCTCTGGTTGCTGTTGCCGGTGTAGAAGCTCGTGCCCACCAGGATGCCGGGCTGGGGCACCCAGTCCAGACGGCCGGTCCAGGCCAGGCTCTGGGCGTTGGCCTCCTTGCCCGCCTGGCGCCCGTCGCGGATGCCCGAGGCGCTGAACTTCGTGGCGTCGAGTCCGTTCATCAGGTAAACGCGGTAGGTCAGGTTGCCGGGCAGGTCGCCGTGGACGCCGAGGCCGTTCTCGTGCCAGGTGGCGGGGATGATGGTGCGCTCCACCAGGGGGCGGCGGGCCCCAAGGAAGGCCGGAGGTTCGTGCAGCTCGTTGATGAAGCCCATGGGCACCAGCATCTGGCCAGCCCGCACGTTGAAGGTCTTGTCGATGAGGAAATCCAGGTAGGCGAATTCGACCACGGCCTCGCCCTCGGGGTGCTCGTCGCTGTAGCCGCCGTGCTCGAACTCGATCTCGGAGTTGAACACGATGCGGTCGCTGAACTTGTAGCCGGTGTAGAGCACGAGCCTCAGCGCATCGGCCTTCTTCGTGGTGCCGACGCGGGTGCCGTCCTGCAGCGTCGCGGCCTTGTTCTCGTAGAGGAACTCACCGTAGCCCCCCACGCTGAGCCCCGACGGACCCGCGTAGACCTTGCTGGCGCTGGGTCCCAGGCCGAAACGACCCTCCTCCGGCGCCGCCGGCATGGCGCTGCCCGTCTTCTGGGATTCCAGCTCCCGGGACAGGGCATCCAGGCGGCGCTCCAGATCGGCCATGCGCTGGTCGGCCGCGCGCGGGTCGGCATAGAGACGCTTATCCGCCTCCGGCTTCTCCTGGGCGAAGCCCGGGGCTGTGAGCAGCGCGCACATGAGGGGGGTGAGCAAGGATTTCATCGAGACTCCCGGGGAATCAGGGTGGGGTGGAGGGATCGGAAGGCCGGACTCATCTGGACCGTTCCGTCGTTGAGAAGGAAGGCGGCGGCCACGCCGTGGCGCTTGGCCCAGGCAAGGCCCGCATCCGGGCCCAGCACGTAGAGGGCGGTGGAAAGCACGTCCGCCGTGAGGGCTTCCGACGCCACCACGGCGGTGCTGCCCCAGGACGGGCAGGGCTCGCCGCAGCGCGGGTCCAGGAGGTGGCGACCCCGTTCCGAGGTGCCGCTGCCGGACAGAGAGGCATCGCGAAGAAGAAGGTTAAGACGCGGACGTTGCCGGTTCAGGGGGTCGGCGACCGAAACGGGGACAGGCCGACCCCACGCCAAAAGTTGGCCCCCAAAGTCGAAAAGGCCGGTGGGAACCCCTGCCGCTTGGCGCATGCGGTCCAAGGCATAGCCCTTGAGGAAGCCCCCCTCCTCCACGCCCGCGGCGGGATGGTCGAGCCGGGCCGTGCCGACGGTCAGGTCCAATTCCAGCAGGCGAGCGCCCGCGGCGCGGCGGGCTTCCGCCAAGGCATCCGCTTTCGGAATCTGCCCCCCTTCGCGGAGCCCCCAGGCTTGCACCAGGGCCAGCAGCGCCGGATCGAAGGCCCCTTCCGTGCGGGCCTGCCAGGCTTTCATCTCGCCCAGCAAGGCCAGCCATTCCACTTCGAGGGCCACGGGTCGGCCCCCGGCGGCGTTCAGGCGGCTCCAGGTCGAGGCTGGGTCCCAGGTCGAGCAGGCGGCCTCGATCCTGGCTCCTTCGGCCAGCGCGGCCTCGGAAGCCCGAGCCAGGTCACCCTTTCCTTCCACATGCAGGCGTAGTTCCGTGCCCATGGCCAGCACCGTGCGGTCCAGCCCTGGCGCAGGAGCCCCCTGGGCGGCCACAAGGGCCGGCACCAATAGGAAGGGGAACACGTGAGCAATCATGAGAATGAGTCTCATACTGATTTACCATTTTTTCAAGGTCGTTTTTGAGATAAAATCTCAAAAAGTGATCTTCGTCACGGCCGGTCAGACTGAAGCCATGGCCCTCCGAACCCTGACCCCCCGGACCCTGGCACCCTTTCTGGCCCTCCTCCCCGCCCTGGTCCAGGCCGCACCGCCCCGCATCCAGGCCCCGGATGCCCCTTGGCTCACCTTCACCACGGCTCATTACCGGATCCACTGTCCGGCGGCCTTCGAAGCCTTCGGCCGGGAGGTGGCAGGACGCGTGGAGGGCGTCCATGCGCAATATTTAGGACTGGTCGGGTTCGTCTACGAAAAGCCCATCGACATCCTGATCCTGGACCCCGTGCTGGAGGCCAATGGCATGGCCCTCCCGGTGCTGGACCGGCCCCATGTGGTGCTGTGGAAGACCGAGCCGGAACCCGACTCCGACCTCGGTCATCACCGCGGATGGGCCCAGCTGCTGGTCGCCCACGAACTGGGCCACATGCACCACCTGCTCCGTCCGGCGAGGAAGCCCAGTCTGTGGCAGCGCTGGACCGCCTTGCTCGGTCCCCTCACCGAGAAGACGCCGCGCTGGGTTGTGGAAGGCTACGCGACCCTCATCGAAGGCAAGCTCACGGGCAGCGGCCGCCCCCACAGCGCCTTTCGCGCCGCCGTGCTGCGCCAATGGGCCCTGGAGGGCAAGCTGCCCACCTACGAGGCCCTGAACGGCAAGGCAGGCTTTCTCGGCGGCAGCATGGCCTACCTAGGTGGCAGCGCCTACCTGGAGTGGCTGGAAACCCGGTCCGATGATCCCAAGGCCCTCCAGACCCTGTGGACCCGCCTCGCCGGCAAGCGCGATTTCGAGGCAGCCTTCCGGGCCACCTTCGGCTTCGGCCCCAAAGACGGCTACCAGCGCTACTGCGCCGAACTGACCCACACGGCCCTGGAACTCGAGCGCCGCGCGAAGGCCGAGGGCCTTCGCGAAGGCGAGCTCGTCACCCAGGTGAAGGGCTGGGCCACGGACCTGGCCCTCAGCCCGGACGGCTCCAAGCTCCTGGCCCGGGTGCTGGATCCGAAGCGGCCTGGGCTCTATGTGTGGGACCTGACGGCCGCGCCGAAGCCCGCCAAGCCAGAACCGGGCGAACCCGCCGATCACGTCGCGATCACCCCCATCCTGCCCCCCACCCGCCGCCTGGGCCGCATTCATGGCGCCCTGCCCTGGAAGCCGGTGTGGACAGCGGCCGACACCATCGGCTTTCAGCTGCGGCTGCCGGACGGCGAAGGCGTGCTGACGCCTCAGCCCCGCCAGTGGACCTTCGGAAAGGGCCTGTCCTCAAAGCCTCTCCCAGCCACGTTCGCCACGCCGGGCCGACCCACCTGGAGGGAAGTGGAGGGCATCTGGAATCTGGTCGATGGTCAAGGCCGGCCCCTCACCCGCACCCTGGCGGCCGCGTGGAACCCCGTGGCCACCCCGGACGGCAAGTGGATCTACTACACCCAGCTCAGCGCCTCGGGCCTGCACATCCGCCGCCTCGACGCCACCCTGCCGCCCCTGGAAGCGAAGCCCCTGCTGCAGGATCCTGCGGCCCTGGTGAAAGATCAGATCCTTCCGAAGGCCGACAAAGCGGGCCTCCTTTCTGAACCAGTCCCCGTAGAGGCGCATCCCTATCGCGTCCGGGAAAGCCACGGCACCTTCTCCCTCCTCGGGTACAGCGACACGCCCTCGGGCCTCAGCTACCAGATTGGCGGCGGGGGCAACGACATGTTGAACCGCCTGAATTGGCAGGTCCTGGCGGGCCTGGGCAATGGCACGGGCCCCCGCGGAGGCATGCTCGGTGCGGCTTGGCGGGCCTGGCGGTGGGCCCCCTCCCTCCAGGTGTTCTCCTCGCTGGAGCGCCCTTCCCGCCAGGATTTCTTCGCCGCCCGGGGTCTCGATCGGGAGCGCCGGGGGGGCGAACTGGCCCTGGATTACCAGGACCTCGGACGACCCAAATTCGGCCTCCACCCCGTGGTCGCGTTCGAACGAATGACGCCCATCGGTGGCGACGGGTTCACCCGTTCGCTCACGGGTGGTGGGGCCAGCCTGGGAAACCTCTGGAGCCGGGATGGCCAGGGCTTCCGGGGCGCCACCACCATCCACGGGTATCAAGGACGTACCGATGGCCAGTCCTGGACCCTCACCCGACTGGAGCTTAAGGCAGGCTGGATCAATCCCTGGGTCCCGCTCACCCTTCATGCCGAGACCGGTCGCATGGGCGGCGCTCCCACCGCCTTCGACCGCTTCCACCTCGGCGGCGTGCCCACCTCGCTGCTGCCGGCCTCGTTGGATGCCAACCGGGTGATCCAGGCGGCCCTGCCCGCCTATACCGCCACGGGCAATCGCCTTCAGCGGCTCCGGGGCGACCTTGGACTGGGCGTCTTCCGGGCCTACGTCGAGCACGCGGCCGTGTGGCAGGACACCGCAGCGCGGCCCTCGGCCCAGCGGGTGGTGGGCCTGGAGCTGGACAGCCGGAACCTCGGCCTGCCCATGGACGTGGTGCGCCGCCTGGCGGGCAATGTCTCGTTCACCCTTGGCCTGCACCGCGCCTTGGACGGCCTCATGAAGGATCGTACGGTAGGAACCCTCAGCGTGGTCGTGCGACCCTGATACCCCATCTAGGACTCGCATGTCCTTCCTGATCGCCCTCATCCTCATCGTGCTCATCCAGTGGTTCCACCTGCGGCTGCTGCGGCTGGAACTCCCGGAACGCGCCTATCGCAGGCTCCCCTGGATCCTTGGAGTGCTGCACCTGCCCCTGATCCTGTTCGCGCTCATGCGCGCCATCGGGATCGATGGGCACGGAGCGCTGCCCCTGCTGCGCGCGCTGGCCCGGGCCGGGTTCTACTTCCAGGCCTTCACCGCGTTGCACCTGATCATCGCCATGCTGGTGGAGGTGGCCTGGCAAATTTTTCACCGCGTTGTACCGGAAGAAAAAGGTCCAGATATCGATACAGATGCGGACGAAGAAGTCCCGGTCGACCCTGGGCGGCGTGCCTTCCTCCGCACGGCCGCCATTGCCAGTACGGGGGCCGCCGCCGCCTTAAGTGTGGGCGGCTCACGCCAGGCCTACGGGGATCCTGAAATCACTCGCCGGGCCTTCTTTTTCAACGATCTCCCGGCGGGTCTGGACGGCCTCCGCATCGCCCACCTGAGCGACCTCCACGCGGGCCCCCTGGTGAGCCCGGGCACCCTTCGCCGTTGGCGCGACCTCACCGAGCGAGAGCGGCCCGAGCTGCTGTTGCTCACGGGCGATCTGGTGGACAGTCGGCCCGACGAACTGGAACCCCTCCTGGAGGCCTTCCAGGGATTCCTGCCCCCCTTGGGCCGGTTTGCCATTCTGGGCAACCACGACTACTTCGACGATCCCCGTCCCATCTGGCGCGATCTCGAGCTCGCCGGGATCCGCTGCTTGGAGAACGCCTCGAGCCTGATCCCACGCAACGGTGCCACCCTGGCCTTGATGGGGCTGCAGGACCCCATGGCCCGCAACGGCCGCTTCCGCCGCATGATCTTCGGCCCCGGTCCCCGGCCCGACGAGGCCGCCCGCGATCTGCCCGCGGACGCCTTCCGCATCTGCATGAACCATCGCCCCAGCGAATGGGAGCATGCGCTCGCCGCCGGGGCCCGGCTCACGTTATCGGGGCACACCCATGGGGGCCAGATCAATCCCATCCCCGGCTTCAGCAGCGCGCGCCTGATCGGTCCTCGCACCGAAGGCCTCTATCGCGAGGGGGACGATGTGCTTTACGTGAGCCGGGGCCTCGGCGTGGTGGGTCTGCCCATCCGCATCGGCGCCGCTCCAGAGATCGTCATCCTGACCTTGAAGCGCGGCTAAGCCAGGCCTATGGATCGAAGCGGTCGTCCTCGATGGAAGCGTCCAGGGCGCAGGCCCGTTTCCTGGGTCGCAGCCGGGCGATCATCCGGTAGACCGAATCCCCTAGCGATTCCGGGATCCAGGCCAGCACTGGGCCCATCCAGCGCCACATCGGACCCATCCGGCCCAGGAGATGGATCACCGCTCTGGTCTGCGTCAGCAGATCACCCTCCGGCGTGACGACCACGAGGCTGTCGGGAAGGCCGACCCTGGCTTCGGCGGAAACCAGGCGCTCGAAGGTCTCCCCACCCAGAGGCGCAAAGCGGATCTGTCCCGACTGATCGTGCCTCGCCGCGAAGCGCACCGCGCCCCGGCAGAGACCGCAGTCCCCGTCGTAGAAGAGACGTGTCACCCCTTGATCAGCACCCACAGCCCCACCACGATGAAGGCCATCCCCGCGGCCCACTTGATGGCGGCCTCCGGGATGTATTTGAAGAGCACGCCGCCCAGGGCCACGCCGATGGCAGTCGCGCACACCAGGGCCGCGCTGGCGGCGAAAAAGACGGTCCAGATCTGGCCGCTACGTACGGTCGCCGTCATCGCCGCGAGCTGGGTCTTGTCGCCGACCTCGGCAAGAAAGACGGTGGCAAAGGTGGTCCAGAAGAGGGATCGATTCATGCAACCTCGCAGATCGTGACGAAGGTTCATGGTACTGGACTGGCATACTGAGGGGATGGTGCTTGACCACTTCGACCTCCCCACGATCTACGTGGACACTCCGGAAAAGCTGCAGGAGGCCCTGCCCCTGTGGCATGCGGCCGGCGTGTTATCCGTGGACATCGAGTGCAGCCTCACCGGAATGCACCACTGCGTGCTGGCGCTGATCCAGGTGGCCACCCACGACCAGGCCTGGCTGGTGGACCCGCTGGCCCTGGGCGACCTCACCCGGCCCGCGCTGCAGGC
>JANXYT010000442.1 GCA_025355915.1 Holophagaceae bacterium | reverse complement strand
AACACCGTGTTCCGGGACATGCGTGCAGTCGTGAATGTTCTGTGTACCGGCCTGCGCGCCTTGGAATTCGACCTCGAACGAACCCGTAGCCTTACCGGGTTCCAATGGATAGCTTCTATATCATTGAACGCTAATTAGTATTAGGCCGCGGCGGATCAGGACCCCTCGTCCCAGAGCTTCCTGAAGGGGGCCGGATCCCAGGAAAGGTCCGGTTGCCGGAAGCGAGACCACAGGCCGGTGGGCACAGGGGGATCCACCTGCAGCACGGCATGTCCGCCCGCATAGAGGGCGCTCCACAGGGCGGCGCGGACCGGGGCGTCACCGAGACTGATCAGGGGCAGAGCTACCTGCGTGGCGTGGTCCCACCCGAGCTGGACATTGAGCCGCCGGAGCCGGGCCATGAGCTCGCCTTGATCCAGGCCTGGCACGAACAAGGTGGATGCCTGCACGACCTGCTCCCGGGCGTGGTAGGGACCGCGCCCGGCTTCATGGTTGGAGCGCGGCCCACCCAGCACCTCGGAAGGCACGGCCTGCCCGGTTGCATCCCAGGCCAGGCCCGAGGCAGCGGCAGCCAGCTCGGCGATCCAGTCCCAGGCCGTTCCGGTGGCACTGAACACCGCTGCAGCGGGCTCGTCGGCCAGAAGGCCCAGGGCCACGCCCTCGGCCCGGTTGCGGAGCTGGGCGTAGCTCAAGGTGCCCCACGCCGGCGCCGTGAGGGCAGGCCGGTCCTGCAGCCGCGCCGCGCGCTGGATAAGAAGGTCCCGCAGGGTGGTGGCCATGAACAAGTGTCGCAAGGCGAGGCTCGGATGGGCCCTTCAAATTCACCGATCAACCCTTTGCGGTGAGACCGGGTCAGTGAGGTGTCTGGTTCCCCACCACCCTCTCCGGAGCCTCGGCTCCGACCCCTGGAGATTCCCATGCGTCCTGCATTCCGCACCCTCTCCCTGCTGGCGGTCCCCGCCCTCACCACCCTGGCCCTGTCCCTGGCCTGCGGGGGAAGCGCTTCGAACCCGGTCACGACGGCGGCGACGCCGACCCCCACCGGGGCGACCTCGATCATCCTGACCGATGCACCCTCGGATCAGTGGTCCGCCGTCGAGGTGGTGGTCACCAAGGTGACCCTGCTCAACAAGGCCGACCATACCAAGGAGGTGGTGGCCTTTGAGGGCGCCACGGCCAAGATCAACCTCGTGGATCTCGATAGCGTGGGCGAGTTGCTCGCCACGGCTCAGCTTCCCGTGGGCACCTATGACGCGCTGCGCATCACCATCGACCCCACCAGTGTCAACCTCGTGAAGGCTGACGGGACCACCGTTCCCAGCAGCCAGGTGCATGTGGCGGGGGCCAGTGTTCTGGTGGGCCTCAGCGCGGACCTGGTGGTGACGGCCACCGGCAGCAACGCCGTGCAGGTGGATTTCGACCTGGGCCATCCCCTCTTCCTGGTGCAGCTGCCCAACGGCGATTGGGTGATGAACCTGCAGGTGAAGCACCGCCCCAACGCGAACGGCATGATGGGCATGGGCCAGCTGATGTTCCGCCACCGGCGCGGCACCATCGCCTCGGTGGGGACCTCCAGCTTCGTCATGCACACGGACAGCGGCAACGATCTCACCGTGAACGTGGACTCCGGCGCCTGGTTCTTCGACGCGGATGCCAAGGTCGTGGGCAGCCTCGCGGGCCTGACCGCGGGCAAGAATGCACTGGTCAAGCTGCGCATGCAGCCGGATGGCGGCATCTGGGCGGTGCGGGTCTGGTACGGCGCCACCGCCCTGCCGGGCTGGACCCCCGAGGGCCATGTGGTGGGCGTGGATGGCGCCAATAACAAACTGCTGGTCAGCACCAACGTCGGCCTGCCTCGGGCCATCGCCATCGATACGGACACCACCTTCACGTTCCAGACGAGCCAGACCCTCGGCACGGGCCAGGCGCTCCTCGCCAATGTGTGGACCGGGTTCAAGGTCCAGGTGGAAGTGAAGGATCCGCTCCAGGTGCCCATGCACGCCAAGTCCGTGAACATCCAGCGGGCGGTGGATGGTGGCGTGATCAAGGCGGCCACGGCCACGGCGTTCACCTACCAACACCTGCTGGCTGGTGATCGGGCCCACGCCTATGCCAATCCCTTCACCTGGTGGTATCTCGGCTTCCCGGGCGCGACGTCCACCAGCGCAGGCACCTTCGCCGCCGCCGTCACCGGGGCCGGGGATGTGCGGGTGCAGGGCGTGAGCGACCTGCTGTGGAACGGCGGCACCAGCACCTGGGACGCCAGCAGCGCCATCTTCCTGCCCGTGGCGCTGCCCCAGGGCACCATCAGCAGCTCGTATAACGGCGGCCAGCTCGGCTTCACCTTCACCAACTCCACCGCCGCCAGCCAGACCATCACGGTGAGCCTGAACACCACCGTGGGCATGCAGCCGGCGGTGCTGGAAGTGGTGAACCAGTCCGGGGTGGTGACGGTCACCCCCATTCCCGTGAGCGCCTGGGCCACCAAGCTCGTCGCCCCCGCCAAGACGCGGGTGGCCGTGGTGCCCAAGCCCGATGGCAGCTTCGCGGCCTATGCGGTGGTGGTGTTCACAGGATTCTGAGACCATTCCTGGCTCCAAAACAGAAGCGGCGCGCGAGCGCCGCTTCTGTTTTGGGGATCGGCGCAAAGCCTGTCTTCCAATTTGGTTCGCCATTCACGGATGGCCGTTCCCTGCCGATGCGTGAATTTCTACCGTGAGATGAGCGACCTCCTCGTGGACCGCGAGGCACTGCCGTACTGATTCAACCGTCAATCGTGGGTGCTGGCCGGCCAGAGCCAGGATGCAGGCGTAGCTGCCCTTCCCGACGCGCCAGACGTGGAGATCCAGGATCTGAGTCTCCCGGCCCCAATGAGGCTGAGTCGAGATGGCCTCCCGGATCTCCTCGACCACGGGACGGTCCATTTCTGCATCGAGGAGGACACGGGATGAGTCGCGCAGCAGACCCTTGGCCCAGACGGCCACCAGGATGGCTCCGGCGAAGCCCATGACGGGGTCCAGCCAGGCCCACCCGAACACCATGCCACCCGCCAGGGCTGCGATGGCGAGCACGGAGGTGGCCGCGTCGGCGATGACATGAAGGTAGGCGGACCGGAGATTGAGGTCGTGATGGTGGCCTCCCTCATCGTGGGCATGGTGTTGATCGTGTCCATGGCCGTGGGCTTGGCCGAGGATGAGGGCGCAAGCCACGTTCACGGCGAGGCCCACGATGGCCACGATGATGGCCTCGCGGTAGTGGATGGGCTTGGGATCGAACAGCCGCTCCACGGACCCGGCCACCATCCATGCCGCCACCCCGAGCAGGAACAAGGCACTGGCGAAACCGGCGAGAATCTCGATCTTCCACGTGCCGAAGGCGAAGCGATGATCCTGGGCGTGACGCCTGGCCATGGCATAGGCGAAGGCACTCAAGCCGATGGCCACGGCATGGGAACTCATGTGCCAGCCATCCGCTAAGAGAGCCATGGAGTTGAACCACCATCCGGCGATGATCTCCACCACCATCATCAGGGCGGTGATGACCACGACCAGCCGGGTTCCTCTCTCTCCGGCCTGGTTGCCGGAGTCAAAGATGTGGGTGTGGATGGGCGGGGCGGAGTCGGAGTGGTTCATGGATGGCCCACAGATGAGAAGGAGGCAGCAAAAACAAAACCGATAGCCGGTCGGTTTTAAGACTACACTCCTTTTTTCGAATGAGCCTTCCCGTGACGCCACCCCTTCCTCCCCTGACCCTCGGCGACCTCGAAATGGAGGTCCTGGAGCAGCTCTGGCGGCTGGGATCTGGGGATGTCCGGGCGGTGCATGCGGCCCAGAGCAAGGGCCGGGATAACCACCCGAACACGGTCCAGTCGGCGCTCGAGCGCTTGTTTCGGAAGGGCCTCCTCGATCGTGAAAAACAGAGCCACGCCTACATCTACGCGCCCAGGCTGAACCGCGAGGAACTTGCCGCCCGCCTGATCGACGAGACCCTTCAGCGGGTGAAGGGGTCAGAGCCCCTGCCCATGCTGGCGGCCTTCGTGGACCTGGCCATGGGGCAGGACCCGGCGGTGCTGGATGAACTGGAGCAGCTCCTCAAGGCTCGTCGCGCCGGACGAATGGTGCGCTGATGCACGCACCTGGCCTTCTCGTCGTCACGGCCCTCCTGGTGGGCGGGCTGGTGGCTGTGGCCAGCCAGGGACTCGGAATCACCTTCCCCCGACTGCGTGGGGCCATCGGACGCCTGGCCCCCGAGGGCCGTGCCCAGGTCCTGAGCCTTCTGGCGGGACTACCCTGGCTCCTGGCCTTCGGGACGCTGGTGCTCACCTTCCTCCCCTCGTTCATCACCATCCCTGGGCTGATCCAGGACCATTGCCTTCCCCACGACCACCATCCCCACCTCTGCCTCAGGCATGGGCTTTGGGCACCCTCGGGACAAGCCTGGGTGATCCTGGCGGTTCTCGGGGTTGCAGGCAGCGCCTTCTGGTTTCGCTTTCTGCGGCGACTCGTGGAGGGGCAACGCCAAGTTCGAACCCTGCTCCGTCTGGCGAAGGAGGTTGGAGCGTTTCACCTGCTGCCCAGCCATAAGGCCCTGGCTTTTTCGGCGGGTCTGCTGCGGCCACGCACCCTCCTTTCCTCGATGGTGATGGCTTCCCTGGAGGACGACGACCTCAAGGTGCTGCTCGCTCACGAGACGGCCCACGCCCGGCGTCGGGATGCCCTCCGACTGGTGGTGGCCGAAGCCATGGCGATGGCGATGCCGCGAGGGATTCGAAGGATGCTGCTGGACGATCTCTCCCTGGCCTGTGAGGAGTCCTGCGACCGGGCCGCGTTACCTCAGGCGGGGTGCCCCGAACGAATGGCTGAAGTGCTGCTCCGGGTGCAACGACTCGGAATGGCGACTCCGGCTGGACAGCTCGGAGCCACCGGCTCCCAGCTTCCCCTTCGGGTCCGTGCCCTGCTCGGAGACCCCTATCCTCCCATCCCCGCAGGGATGCGTCTGCTCTGGTTCAGCCCCCTTCTCCTCCTGCTGGCGGATCCCGTCCACCACGCCGCCGAGACCCTGCTCGGATTCCTCAACCCCTGAAATGATCCGGGTGGACCGCCTGCTCGCTTCGCTCGCTACGTCCCCCCGGACCCCCCACTTCGCCCCGGGCGAAAGCCCGTTGCTCAGTCTGATAGCCCCTTTTCTGTTGACCTGACCCGGTGGTGCCCATGCTTTCCCTGTCTTGTGCTTTGCGCAAAAGTCCGACCCTGAGTCGGTTTTTGACGTTGCCCGTCTTGCTCTGTCCCCTGGGTGCCCAAGAGGCCGCACAGGTTCTGACCGAGGCCCAGGCCATCACCCGCGCCCTGGCCCGACCCGAATGGCAGGCGCTGACCCAGCTCCCCGCCAAGCAGACCGAGGGTGCGGCCCTGGAGGCCAGGAGCTGGCTCTCCCCGGGCGTCGAGTGGACCCGTGAACGGTTCAACGGAATCCAGCCGGGCAAGCGGGAGGACACGTTCCTGCTCAGCCAGAGCTTCGACATCTCGGGCCGCCGGTTGGCTCGGCGAGATGCGGCCCTCAAGCGCGAGGTGGGTGGCAAGGCCGAGAGCGAACAGCGGGTGGCGGGGGTCGTCGCCCAGGTCCGCGAAGCGTTCTACGACGTGCTCGTGGCCCGGGAGCGCCTCGCCCGGTTGGAGGGCTCCATCTCCCGGGTGGGCCGCTTCCAGGAACGGGTGGACCGCCTGCACCAGGCCGGTGAGATGTCCGGCCTCGACCGGGGCCGGGTCCGACGCGAGGTCGAACTTCTGCGAGGCCGCGAGGTGGTCGAACGCTCCCGGCTGCTCCAGGCCGAGGCCCGCCTGCGATCCCTCCTGGGAGGCACCCCTGGCCAAGTTCAGGGCGATCTCCTCCCCAAGCCGCCTGCGACTTTGGACGCCTACGTGGCCGAACAGCCCGGCGCCCCCGCCACCCGTATGGCCCTCGCCCAGGAAGCGGCAGCCCAGTCCGATGCCAAGGCCGCCCGCCGATGGGCGCCGGATCTCCAGCTCGGCCTGGGTGTGAAGCGATGGCAGGAGGCTGGGCTGAGCGGCAACGGCAACGTCTTCTCGCTGGGACTGACCTTCCCGACACCGGGGCGGGTCAACGCGGCTCGGGTCCGGGGAGTGGCCGAGGCCCGTGCGGCCTCCGCGCAGGCGCGGCTGCAACGCGAGCAGGATGGGGCCGAACTTCGCGCCCTCTGGCAGGCCTCCGTGGACCTCCGGGTCTCCGCCGAGCGCATGGCCAAGGAGGCCCTCGTTGATTCCGGACGGGTGGAGGTTGCGCTGGATGCCGCCTTTGCCGCTGGCGAGCTGGATCTCCTGGGGCGCCTGGATGGCGCCCGGAGCCTGCTCGAAGCCGAACTGGGCGCCCTGGATCAGGCCCACGCCGCCCGCAGAACCCGCATCGCCCTTGATCGCATGCTTGGAAAGGTGAACCCATGATCGCCATGCCCTCCCGCCGTCCCATCGCCCCGGCCCTGGCTTTGGCCCTCGCCCTGGGCCTTGCCCTCACCGGCAGCCTGGCCTGCAACCGCAAGGAAGCGGCGGATGCCCACGACCATGGCGCCCCAGGAGCTGCGCATGAAGCGCCCGAGCGCCCCTCCCTGGCCCCGACGATCTATGCCGATGGCATGGAACTGTTCGTGGAATACGCCGTGCTGGTGGCTGGGGAAACGTCCAATTTCGGAGCCCACCTCACGCATCTGGAGGGATCCCAGCCCGCGAAGGATGGCCGTGCCGAGGTGATCCTTACGGGGGCAGGCGGCGAGCAGCGTTTCGGAGGAGAGGTCTCTGCGGTGCCTGGCATCTTCCGGATCGCGCCGAAGCCCACGACGGCTGGTGAAATCCAGGTTCGTCTTGTTTGGAAGGGGCCCAAGGGACAGGCCACGTTCGATCTCGGGAAACACACGGTCTATCCGGATGTGGCCTCCTCCATGAAGGCGCAGGTCCCCGAGGCCGAGGGCGGCATCTCCTTCCTGAAGGAACAGCAATGGAATGTGCCCTACGGGACGACCCAGGCCCAGCCCCGGCCGCTCTATCAGGGCTTCGAAGCCTATGGCTCCATCCAAGCCGTTTCGGGTGGCGAAGGCCGGGTCCTCGCCCCCGTGGCGGGCCGGTTGGAAGGGCCTTCTTTCCCCAGCGTGGGACAGATCGTCCGGCAGGGACAGCGTCTTGCGGGGCTCGTGCCCAAGGCGGGCTCGGATCTTTCCCTGGGCACGGTGCAGCTCGATTGCGAGCGGGCCAGGCTGCGCCATGAACAGACCACGGCCAACCTCACGCGCCTGAAGGCGCTCTTGGAGCAGGATGCCGTTCCCAAGCGCCGCGTCGAGGAAGCCACCCGGGAGGCCGCCATGGCCGAGGCTGAACTCAAGGTGGCCCAGGCCAGAAAAGACGAGGTCACCCTCGGCAAGGGAGGGCTGGCCATCGCCCTGACCTCGCCGGTGTCCGGGGTCGTGAGCACGGCCAACGGGGGATCCGGTGTCCAGGTGGCCGAGGGGCAGGAACTCTTCTACATCGTGGACACGCGCCGTCTGCGGCTGGAGGTGCAGGTTCCCGAGGCCCAGGCCGGACGGCTGGCCAAGGTTGCCAGCGTCTGGTTCCAGGCACCTGGTGTGCCCGCCATGCTTCTGGAACCCTCTCGTGGCGCCAGAATTCTGGGCCAGGGCGGTGCCGTCCATCCAGAACGCCGGACCGTTCCCTTCCTGGTGGAATTTGCTAATCCCAACGGTGCCCTGAAGGTGGGGCTCAACGGCAAAGCCTTTGTCCGCATTGGCAGTCCCAGCAAGGACTTGGCCATACCTGCTGCGGCGCTTCAGGATGAAGACGGCCTTTCCGTGGTGTATGTCCAGACCGGGGGCGAACGCTTCCAGCGCCGCATCGTGCAGGTGGGAGCGCGGGATGGGGAATGGGTGCAGATCCTGGTCGGTGTGAAGGAGGGAGAACGGGTCGTGAGCCTGGGTTCCCATTTGGTGCGTCTGGCGGCCAGTTCGGGGAAGGTTCCTGAACACGGTCACGCGCATTGATGCCATTCCGGGGGGACCGCCTGCTCGCTTCGCTCGCGATGTCCCCCCGGACTCCCACCTCGCGGTCGGGCCAAGCCCGCCGCTCGGCCACCTGAACGCTTTCAACCACCGAGACGCCCATGCTTGATCGCATCATTCGAACCTCTCTGAACCAGCGCTTCGTCGTGCTGCTGGTGGCTGCCCTGGTCCTCGTCTGGGGAGGCTGGACCGCCACCCGCATGCCGGTGGACGTGCTGCCGGATCTCACGGCCCCCACGGTCACCGTGGGCACCGAAGCCCACGGCATGGCTCCCCAGGAAGTGGAGCGCCTCATCACCCAGCCGGTGGAAAGCACCATGCAGGGCGCGGCAGGCGTCCGGCGCGTCCGCTCCACCAGCCATGTGGGCCTCTCCCTGGTGCACGTGGAGTTCAACTGGGATGTGCCCATCCTCCAGGCCCGCCAGGTGGTCTCGGAACGCCTCCAGGCGGCGGTGGGCGGGCTTCCTCCCGGAACGCCCACCCCGGTGCTGCTGCCCATCAGTTCCGTCATGGGCGAAATCATGTTCGTGGCCATGGAGAGCGATACCCACACCCCCATGGACATCCGCGCCCAGGCAGACTGGGATGTGCGGCGGCGCCTGTTGGCTGTGCCCGGTGTGAGCCAGGTCATCCCCATCGGCGGCGAAGTCCGGCAGTACCAGGTGCTGCTCAAGCCGGATCGCCTGCTGGCCTATCGCCTCACGGCGGAGGACGTGGCCAATGCCATCGAGAAATCGGGCGATAGCTCCTCGGCGGGCTTCCTGGTCCACCAGGGTCAGGAAAACCTGATTCATGGCATCGGGCGGCTCCAGTCGATTTCGGATATCGAAGCATCCTTCATCACCCGGCGGGATGGCCAGCCGGTGCGGGTCAAAGACCTCGCGGAAGTCAAAATTGGTCCCGCCCTCAAGCGCGGCGAGGGCAGCCATAACGGGAAGCCCGCTGTCATCCTGGCCATCCAGAAGCAGCCCAGTGCCAACACGCTGGAACTGACCAAGCGCCTGGATCAGGTGATGGACGAAATCCAGACGACCCTGCCCCAGGGCATGAAGCTGGAAAAACAGATTTTCCGGCAGGCGAACTTCATCCATGTCGCCATCCGCAACGTGATCGACGCCCTTCGGGATGGCACGCTCCTGGTCATCCTTGTGGTCGGGCTCTTCATCTGGCACCGACGGGCCACGGTCATCACCACGGTGGCGGTGCCCTTGAGCCTCGTGATCGCCATTCTGGTCCTCCAAGCCTTTGGGGCCACACTGAACACCATGACCCTGGGCGGCATGGCCCTGGCCATCGGGGTGCTGGTGGATGACGCCATCATCGATGTGGAAAACGTGCTCCGGCGCTTGCGGGAAAACGCCGCCAAGCCTCACGAGCACCGCAAGCCCTTCCTCCAGGTGGTCTACAAGGCCAGCATGGAGATCCGCTCTTCCATCCTGTATGCCACGGCCATCATCTGCGTGGTGTTCACCCCCATCTTCTTCCTGGGCGGTGTGGAAGGACGCCTGCTCCAGCCCCTGGGCATCGCCTTTGTGGTGGCGCTGGGAGCTTCTCTGCTCGTCGCCTTGACGGTCACTCCGGCGCTTTGCGCCATGCTGCTGCCCCATGACCTGGAGGACAAGCACGCCCACGAGGGACGTTTCGTCCTTTGGATCAAGGCCCACTTCGCCCCCATCCTTGACTGGGCGATGCCCCGCTGGAAGCTCCTGATTTCCGTGGGAGGCGCATGTCTCGTGGCGGCGACCCTGAGCATCTTCTTCACCGGGCGAAGTTTCATGCCCGAGTTCAACGAGGGCAGCCTGAACGTCACGGTGGTTTGTCTTCCCGGCACGCCACTCACCGTTTCTGACGCACTGGGGCGCCAAGCGGAGCAGATCATGCTCAAGCATCCTGAAGTGATTGCCACCGCCCGCCGCACGGGCCGGGCCGAACTGGACGAGCATGGCCAGGATGTCTTCGGAGCCGAGATCGAAGTGGGCCTGAAGATGAAAGATCGCGGCAAAGAAGAACTGCTGGCGGCGCTCCGCAAGTCCCTGTCCCAGATCCCCGGCGTGTTCATCAGCCTGGGCCAGCCCATCAGCCATCGGGTGGACCACATCCTGAGCGGCAGCCGCGCGGCCATCGCCGTGAAAGTCTTCGGTCCAGACCGCCTGGAACTGCGGCGCATCGCCCAGGAAGTGAAGGCTGAAATGGGTCAGGTTCCTGGCGTCGTGGATCTTGCGATGGAAGCCGAGGCGGCTCAGCCCCAGCTTGCCATCAAGCCGGATCGTTCGGCCCTGGCCAGTGCCGGGCTCACGACCAAGGATTTTTCTCACGCTCTGGAAATCACCTTTGCAGGCGAGGCTGTGGCGCAGGTCCGGGAAGGCAGCCGCTCCTTCGATGTTTTGGTGAAGATGGAACCCACTCCGAATCTCGATGCGGAGCGAATGGGCTCGGTACTGGTCGCGACGCCGACGGGGGCCATGCCCCTCAGCCAGCTGGCCAAGATCGATTACGAACGCGCCCCGGCCTACATCCCCCGGGAGGACAATCAGCGCAAGCTGGCGATCACTTGCAATGTCGGGGGTCGGGATCTCTTCGGCGTTGTGGAAGACATCCAGGCCCGTCTCAAGGAAAAGGTGAAGCTGCCCCAGGGCTACCAGATCGCCTATGGTGGGCAGTTTGAAAGCGGCGCCGGGGCGGGTCGCACCCTGACGCTGCTCGGCGCAGGAGCCATGGTCATCGTGTTCGGGTTGCTCTTCCTGGCCCTCAAGACCTTCCGGGATGCCACCCTGGTGATGGTCAACCTGCCCCTGGCCTGGATGGGCGGCGTGCTGGGCCTTTGGGCCAGTGGTGGCGTCCTGAGTGTCGCCACGCTCATCGGTTTCATCACCCTCTTCGGCATCGCCACCCGCAACGGCATCATGCTGGTGACCCACATCCACCACCTGCATGACGAGGGACACCACGGCATCGAGGCCATCCGCAAGGCCGCCATGGAACGTCTCAGTCCCATCCTCATGACCGCCCTGACGGCGGGCTTAGCCCTGGTGCCCATCATCCTGCGCCGCCACGCTCCCGGCAGCGAGATCCAGGCCCCCATGGCCTTCGTGATCCTGTTTGGCCTCATCACCAGCACGGTCCTCAACATGCTCGTGGTGCCCAGCCTCTACCTGCGTTTCGGCTCCAAAGCCGGGCAGCGCAGGGA
>JANXYT010000410.1 GCA_025355915.1 Holophagaceae bacterium | reverse complement strand
GGCATCGTGCCCGATGATCCCGGCAAGGTCGGCCCCCTCAAGCTGCTGGAAACCCTCAAGGCCAAGGGCCATCTCATCGCCTACGTGGGCGATGTGGTGGGCACCGGTTCCTCCCGGAAATCCGCCACCAACTCAGTGCTCTGGTTCACGGGCGAGGACATTCCCTTCGTGCCCAACAAGCGCTTCGGTGGCGTCTGCCTGGGGGCCAAGATCGCGCCCATTTTCTACAACACCATGGAGGACGCGGGCGCCCTGCCGATCGAGCTGGATGTCAATGGCATGGAGATGGGCGACGTCATCGAGCTGCGTCCCTACGAAGGCAAGGCCCTGAAGAACGGTCAGGTCATCGCCGAGTTCAAGGTGAAGTCCGAGGTGATCTTCGACGAGGTGCGCGCCGGGGGCCGCATCCCCCTCATCGTCGGTCGCGGCCTCACCGGCAGGGCGCGGGCGGCCCTGGGCCTGCCTTCCTCCAAGGTCTTCCGCCTGCCCGCCATCCCCGAAGACACCGGCAAGGGTTACACGCTGGCCCAGAAGATGGTGGGTCGCGCCTGCGGCACCACCGGCATCCGGCCCGGCACCTACTGCGAACCGCACATGACCACCGTGGGCTCCCAGGACACCACCGGCCCCATGACCCGCGACGAGTTGAAGGATCTGGCCTGCCTGCAGTTCTCCGCTGACCTGGTGATGCAGTCCTTCTGTCACACGGCGCCCTACCCCAAGCCCGTGGATGTGAAGACGCACCGCGAGCTGCCGCCCTTCATCACCAGCCGCGGCGGCGTATCGCTCAAGCCCGGCGATGGCATCATCCACTCCTGGCTGAACCGTCTGCTGCTGCCTGATACCGTGGGCACCGGCGGGGATTCCCATACCCGCTTCCCCATCGGCATCTCCTTCCCGGCGGGTTCTGGCCTGGTGGCCTTTGCCGCCGCCACGGGCGTGATGCCCCTGGACATGCCGGAATCCGTGCTGGTGCGCTTCCAGGGCGAGCTGCAGCCGGGCGTGACGCTGCGCGACCTGGTGAACGCCATCCCCTACTACGCCATCCAGCAGGGGCTCCTCACCGTGGAGAAGAAGGGCAAGAAGAACATTTTCAGCGGCCGCATCCTCGAGATTGAGGGGCTGCCCAAACTCAAGGTGGAACAGGCTTTCGAACTGTCCGACGCTTCCGCCGAACGCTCCGCCGCGGGCTGCACCGTGCGCCTGGATAAGGAACCGATCATCGAGTACATGACCTCGAACATCACCCTCATGAAGTGGATGATCGCCAACGGCTACAAGCACCGCCCGACCCTGGAGAACCGCATCCATGCCATGCAGGCCTGGATCGCCAAGCCCGAACTGCTGGCGCCCGATGCGGACGCCGACTACGCCGCCATCATCGAGATCGATCTGGCCGACGTCAAGGAACCCCTGCTGGCCTGCCCCAACGATCCCGACGACGTCAAGCCCCTGTCGGCAGTGGCCGGCGAAAAGATCGACGAGGTCTTCATCGGTTCCTGCATGACCAACATCGGCCACTTCCGCGCCGCGGGAAAGCTGCTGGACGGCAAAACCGATCTTCCCACGCGCCTCTGGGTCGCCCCACCCACCAAGATGGACGAGTACATCCTCACCCAGGAGGGCTACTACGGCATTCTGGGCCGCACCGGCGCCCGCATGGAGATGTCCGGTTGCTCGCTCTGCATGGGCAACCAGGCCCAGATCCGCAAGGGCAGCACGGCCATGTCCACCTCGACCCGCAACTTCCCCAACCGCCTGGGCATCGACACCCGCGTCTATTTGGGATCCGCGGAACTCGCCGCCATCTGCGCCCTGCTCGGCAGGATCCCCACCGTGGCGGAATACAAGGCGCAAATCGGCATCCTGGACCAGAAGGCGAAGGACATCTACCGCTACATGAACTTTGACCAGATCCCCGATTTCCGCGAGATCGCGGACACCGTCCAGGTCTAATCTTTCCCTATCTCGGAAATGGCCCGGGGGCGCTGCCCTCGGGCCATTTCCGAGTGACCGCTACCGCGGTGTATGCTAGTCTCTTCAGTTCAGTTCTTAACCACCTTTCGGGGGGTTCCCATGGGGATCTTTGAGGGCCACATCCGCGTCCACGATGGCGACCGTTTCGCCTTGATAGTGTCGCGCTGGAACGATTTCATCGTGGAACGCCTCGTCGAGGGTGCGAAGGATTGCATCATTCGCCATGGAGGAAACGAGGATCAAATGGACCTCATCCGCGTCCCGGGAAGCTTCGAACTGCCCCAGGCGGCCAAGCTGGCGGCCATGAGCGGTCGCTATGCCGGCATCATTGTCCTGGGCACGGTCATCCGCGGCGGCACGCCCCACTTCGACCTGATCGCCGCCGAGGTCACCAAGGGCGCCGCCCAGGTGGCCCTGGACACGGGCCTGCCCCTGGCCTTCGGCGTCCTCACCACCGACAGCGTGGAGCAGGCCATCGACCGGGCCGGCGCCAAGATGGGGAACAAGGGCTGGGAAGCCGCTCAGAGCATGATCGAAATGGTGGATCTGGCCCATACCCTGGGTGGCAAGAAAGGGCGCAAGTAGATGGGTGTTCGTCGCCGGGGGCGCGAGTACGCCCTCCAGATGTTGTATGCCATGGATCTGACCGGCTACCAGCCGGACCAGGTGTTTGCGGGTTTCTATGCCATCCAGGATTTGAACCGGGATGCCTTCTACTACGCCCGGCGCCTGGTGGATGGCGTCCACGGCCATCTGGAAGTAATCGACGGCGTGCTGACCAAGTACGCGGAACACTGGAAGATCCACCGCATGGCCGCCGTGGACCGGAACCTCCTCCGTCTCGGCCTCTATGAGCTCATGTTCGTGAAGGAAGTCCCCTTCCCCATCGTCATCAACGAGGCCCTGGAGATCGTGAAGGAATTCAGCGATCAGGAGGGCACACAATTCCTCAATGGCATTCTGGATGCGGCCCGCAAAGAGTTCCGACCGGAAGAAACCGGCCCCCGCGCCAAGAAGAAGGCTCCTGAGGCGGAGCCCACC
>JANXYT010000366.1 GCA_025355915.1 Holophagaceae bacterium | reverse complement strand
CCGTGCAGCCACTGGCCAGGGTGTGGTAGGCACGCCCCTCCTGCTGCACCAGCGGCAGGGACCAGCGCAGCCAGGATTCCGCGCGTTCCAGGAATTCCCGGAATTCATGCGATTCCAGCAGAAATTCCTGCACCGCCCAGTCTCGTCCCGTGAGGGGTTTCAGCGCCTCGACATAGTAGGGATTGGGAAGGAACCGGGCATCCAGGATCACATCGGCGTCCGCGGGGTTGCCCCGTTTGTACCCGAAGCTGAGGAGCCGCACCGCCGTGTGGCGGGTGGGCAACTGGGGCACCAAGGCCGCAATGCGAAGGCGAAGTTCAGACAGGCTCAGATGGCTGGTATCGAGGATGGTGGTGGCCAGAGCCCGGATGGGTGCGAGCAGTTCCCGTTCACTGTGGATCCCCTCGCCCGCGGTGCCGAGGAGGGCCAGATGATGCGGGCGCCTGGTCTCCGAGAACCGGCGCAGCAGCACCTCCTCCTGTGCTTCGACGAAGACCACCTGCACGGGAATGCTACCCAACTGGAGACGCTCCAGGAGCGGGCCGAATTCCTGCGCAAAGTCAGGCTGACGGCTGTCCATGCCCACCACCAGACGCTCTCGCCCAGGCTGCAGTTTCGACTCCAGTTCCAGCAGGGGTTCGAGAAGCCGGGCGGGGACGTTGTCGAGAGCGGTGCAGCCGCTGTCTTCCAGCGCTCCCAACACCGAGTGGCGGCCAGCGCCCGAGAGTCCAGTGACGACGATGAGTTCCATAATTCTAAAAGCTATCAGCTGTCACCTGTCAGCTGTCAGCAAAATAATACGGGGCCCGGGGGCCCCGCTGATAGCAGATAGAAGATAGCTGATAGCCGAACCTCAATCCTCGAGCCCACCCGCAGTGAAGCGCAGCACCCGCTGGATGCCGTTGGGGGGGTTGCCCTGCTCGTCGGGGCCCAGTTCGAAGGTCTCCGAAGGACCCCGGAAGAAGTCCTCGTCGGGCACATAGGCCGGCTGAGGCTCCACCCGGAAGAGGTAGGAGATGATCTCGTCCTCATAGCCGAACCGCATCTGTTCGAAGTACTCGTAGCTTTCTCGCTTGTACTCCACTAGCGGATCCTTCTGGCCATAGCCGCGGAAGCCGATGGCCTCCTTCAAGTGGTCCATGACCAGCAGATGCCGCTTCCAGGCTGCGTCGATGATCTGGAGGATGGACCAGCGCTCGTAGCTGCGCATGCCATCGCCGCCCAGCCGCTCGTCCTTGCCTTCGTAGAACCGCTGCACCAAAGCTGCCAGCGTTTCGGTGGCCTGGGCCTGAGGCGTCTGGCCCAGGGCGTCCACTTCCTCTCCGGTGAGGGTGTACAGCTGCTCGACCCGCTCACGGAACCCCGCCAGATCACGCTCGCCCTTGTCCTGCAGGAAGTCGTGAGTGATGCCTTCGGCGATCTCACTGGCCACATTCAGAACATAGTCTTTCGTGTTGCCCTTGAGGATCTCCGTGCGCAAGCCATAGAAGAAGATGCGCTGCTTGTTCATCACATCGTCATATTCGAGAAGGTGCTTGCGGATCTCGAAGTGGTGGGTTTCCACCCGCTTCTGGCTGCGTTCAATGGCACGGGTCACCATGCCCGCTTCGATGGGCTCATCGTCATTCATGCCCATGGCGCCCATGAGGTTCTTGATGCGATCACCACCGAAGATCCGCATCAGATCGTCCTCAAGGGACAGGAAGAAGCGGCTCGAACCGGGATCGCCCTGGCGGCCGGCGCGGCCACGGAGCTGGTTATCGATGCGCCGGCTCTCGTGCCGCTCGGTGCCCAGGATGTGCAGGCCGCCCAGCGATACCACCTCTTCGTGTTCGGCTGCCGTCTGCTCTCGCATCGTCTCGACCAGCGCCGAGAACTCGGCCGTCTCCAGGCCATCTTCATCATAAAGCGCGATGTCCTTCTTCTTGGCCTCGAGACGGGCGAGGCCTTCGGGATTGCCGCCGAGGATGATATCGGTGCCACGGCCCGCCATGTTGGTGGCGATGGTGACGGAACCCTTGCGACCCGCCTGGGCGATGATTTCCGCTTCCCGCTCATGGTGTTTCGCGTTCAGCACGACGTGAGGAATGCGGGCGGCCTTGAGGGAATCCGCGAGATCCTCGCTGCTCTCGATGCTGGCGGTGCCCACCAGGATGGGCTGGCCCTTCGTGTGCAGATCCTTGATCTCTTCGATGATGGCCTTCTTCTTCCCGGTGCGGGTCGCATAGACTGTGTCCGCAAAGTCCTTGCGGACCATGGGCATGTTGGTGGGCACCACGATGACGTCCAGCTTGTAGATGGAGTGCAGTTCCTGGGCCTCGGTCTCGGCCGTGCCGGTCATGCCGGCCAGCGTGCCGTACATGCGGAAGAAGTTCTGGAAGGTGACGGTGGCAAGGGTCTGGTTCTCGGCATTGACCTCCACGCCCTCCTTGGCCTCAATGGCCTGGTGCAGGCCGTTGGACCAACGGCGGCCCGGCATGAGGCGGCCCGTGAACTCATCCACGATGACCACTTCCATGCCCTTCCCATCCTCCTTCTCGCGGACCATGTAGTCCACGTCCAGGCGGTAGAGGTTGTGGGCCAGCAGGGCCTGATTGAGGCCGTGCAGGGTCTCGATGCTGGTCGGATCGTAGAGGTTCGTCACGCCCAGCAGCTGCTCCGCATGATGGATGCCGTCATCCGTGAGCATCACCTGGCGGTCCTTCTCATCCACCTTGTAGTGCACTTCTGCCTTGAGCTTGGGAACGATGGCATCGATGCGGAAGTACTTGGAGGTGTCCTCCTCGCTGCTGCCCGCGATGATGAGCGGGGTGCGCGCTTCATCGATGAGGATGCTGTCCACTTCGTCCACGATGGCAAAGCTGAAGCCGCGCTGGGTGAAGTCCTCCAAGTCCCATTTCATGTTGTCGCGGAGGTAGTCGAAGCCCAGCTCGTTGTTGGTGGCATAGGTGATGTCGGAGCCGTAGGCGTCGCGGCGCTGCTGGTCCTCGAGGCCGTGCTGGATGATGCCGATGCTCAGACCCAGCCAGGTGTAGAGGCGACCCATCCACTCGGCATCACGCCGGGCCAGGTAGTCGTTCACCGTGACCAGATGGGCGCCCTTACCCGCCAGGGCATTCAGATAGAGAGGCAGCGTGGCCGTGAGGGTCTTGCCTTCACCCGTGCGCATCTCGGCGACCTTGCCCTCATGCAGGGCCATGCCGCCCACGAGCTGGACGTCGAAGTGGCGCATCTTCAGCACGCGCTTGCTGGCCTCGCGGACCACGGCGAAGGCCTCGGGCAGGATCTCGTCGAGGGTGGCGCCGTTGGCCAGCTTCCCCTTGAGATACGGAGTCTTGGCCTTCAATGCCTCATCGCTCAGGGCCAACATTTCCGGCTCCAGGACGTTGATGGCCTGGACCTTGCTCCACAGGCGCTTCAGCTCGCGGTCGTTCTTGGAGCCGATGAGTTTCTTGAGAATTTTGTCGAGCATGGAGCCTTCCAGTCGCGTAAACCATCGATTGTAGCCTGACGAGGGATCTTTTCCCAGCAATGGAGCCCTCCGCCAAGCCCTCACGGTTGCCTAAGTTACCGGTCCAAGGCACACTGATCGTTTGGATTCTGGAGAAACCATGGCCTTTGAGCGCACCTTTGCCATCGTCAAGCCCGACGCCGTCAAGGACGGCCACATCGGGGAAATCATCAGCGCCATCGAGCAGAGCGGCCTCAGGATCGTGGGGCTCAAGCTCACCCGCCTCACGTCCGCCATCTGCAAAGGTTTCTACCACGAACACGTGGGCAAGGGCTTCTACCCGGAGTTGGAGGCCTTCATGACCGAGGGACCTGTGTCTCTGATGGTGCTTGAAGGCGAGAATGCCATCCTGGGCTGGCGCGATCTCATGGGCGCCACCAACCC
>JANXYT010000362.1 GCA_025355915.1 Holophagaceae bacterium | reverse complement strand
CCCACACAATGGGCCGACTCGGTGTAAGCGGCGTATTCGGCCTCGAAAGCCTCAAGCTCGCCGCCCAGAAGGTACCACCCGCTTTCCAGGACACGGGCGGTCGCCGCATCAATTTCCGGCTTAAGTTCGTGGTATCCGGCCCGGAGGTCCAGGAACTTGATGGAAGGATTGGAGCTATGTCCATTCATGGCAGAAACTCTTCTCGCTGGACTGCATTCAGGAATTGGCCGTAATCGCGGTAGTAGTCGCTCTCCTCGTAAGGCCGCGAGGCGAGAACCAGGCACACCGACCCCGAGGTGAAGTTGGTCAGTTCACGCCAGATGCCAGGAACGATATAGAGACCTTCATTGGCCCGGCACAACTGGACGCTCTTTTTGTTCAGCCCATCATCGATCTCGACATTGAAGCTTCCATTGATGGCGATGATCACCTGGTGCAGGGCCTTGTGCGCATGCCCTCCGCGGGACTCACCTCCAGGCACATCGTAGAGGTAGTAAACCCTGGCGATATCGAAGGGGACATGGTGTCCTCCTTCGATGAAACTGAGGTTTCCCCTCGGTTCCGGAATCTTGGGAAACGTCAGAATTTTGCATTCAGATAATTTCATGTTTTAGCTCTTACCAAAACCTTCTGGTGGAAAGGCACTGACGGGCTGCTTCTGACGGATCTTCTTTTGCCTGGAGGAGTACAGCGGCCCCTGGGAGATGATCACCTTGCTCGGCGCCTTGAAGGCCGCCAGGGAAGCGATGCAGGCCTTGCGGATGCGCACCTTCAAACCAGCGGCGTCCTCGGGTTCAGCCAAAGAGACCTTGGCGACCACGGTATGCCCCAGCAGGGCGTGTGGTTCGCCATAGACCGCCACATCGAGGATATTGTCGAGGGAGAGGATCACGTCTTCAACCTCGGTGGGGTAGACCTTCTGCCCACCGACGTTGATCAGGTCGGTCACCCGTCCCAGGATGCGGAAATAGTCGCCGTCCACCTCGACACGATCCTGGGTGTTGAACCAGCCCTCCGCATCGAACTCGGAAGGCGCGTTGAGGTATCCGACCATGGCGAAATCCGACTTGATCCAGAGGATCCCGTCCAGAACCTTAGTCCGGAAGCCCTCTCCCCCGATCCGCACCCAGAGCGAACCATCCGGCCGGGATTGCGACCTCAGCACGCCCACTTCGGAAAGGCCATAGGTCTGCTGCAATTCCACCGAAGGGAAGGCTTGTCGCAGGCGGTCCAGGGTCGTCTGCGGCATGACCTCGGTGCCATAGGTGATGCGCTTGAGCGAGCTGAGATCGTACTCACGGTGGGAATGGGAGGCCATCAGCATCGTGAGAAAGGAGGGCGTGGTGGGGAGCAGCTCCACACTGAAATTCTGAATGGCCCCGCAGATGCTCGCGACCGAACGGTTCCGCACGGTGACCACATGGCCGAGGCTGGAGGTGATCGCCAGAATGGTGTTGATGCCGCCGAAATGGTCGAGCATCAGGAAGGGAATGGCGGTGGTCGCCTGGCGGGGTTTGAGGAACTTGTCAGCCACCCGGTTGAAGTCATGGAGAATGCCCTTGGGCTTGCCGGTGGACCCAGAGGAGAAGAGGACGAGTCCCGGGGCGCCTGTCTTCCGGAAGCTCCCGATCAGTTCGTTATCTGTCGGCACCCGGCGTTCCGCAATCCGCACCTGGATATCCTCGGCATCGAACTCCGCAAACCAGTCGCAGCCAGAAATGCCCAGGGCGGCTTCAAGCTCGATGACAGACCCCCGGGACAGGGGAATGATGATGTTGCGATTTCGGGCAAGGGCTAGGATCAGGCAAACGACTTCGGGGGAATAGTCCCCCAGGATGACCACGGATTCACCTGGTTTGATGCCCAGAGTCTGGATCTCCGCAGCGAAGGTCTCCACCTTGGCGAGGACTTCGAGGTACGACACCTTCCGCCCCTCATGGGTGAAAGCCGGGTTCCCCGGACGGGTCGCGAAGCGCTCAAGCAGCCATTCCATGTTCCACTCGTATCAAAAGTGAGAAAGGGTTCATCCGAGGAGAACTTGAATCATCTTGTTCCCACCAGTGTAGGCCATTGCGGCCTCGATCCCGGCCGCTTAGACGTCGATGATGGCTGATCCTGCCGACAATCCAACGCCAAATCCCGAAACCAGAATGCGCATGCCGCTAACCAAACGCCCCTCCTGCCCGGCCTTGGCCAGCGCGATGGGAATCGAGGCGGAAACCGTGTTCCCGACGGTTGCGAGATGCCGGAACGACTTCCCCGCGGGGATCTTCAGGCTGCGTTCAAGGGAATCGAGGGTCAGGGCGCTGGCCTGATGGAAGACGAACATATCGACATCACCGATGGCCATCCCGTTCCGGGCCAACAATCCCTTGATCTGCCCGGGCATCGAGGAACTGATGAACGACCATACGCCCAAGCCATCCATGTGGATGTCTTCCCGGGTCCTCCGGTTCCCACTGGCATCGATTTCCACCCGGCCTGAGTTCTTATCTTTCCGCTCCCGGAACCCGCCCGCGGGAATGCAGAATTTCCGCCAGTTGCGGCCACTGCTGGACAGTTCAAAATCCACCAG
>JANXYT010000337.1 GCA_025355915.1 Holophagaceae bacterium | reverse complement strand
GCCGGCCGCCAGGGGCAACAGGATGACCGGCCGCAGCCAGCCCAGAGCCGTGGGCACCTCCACTGCGGCCGACTGCAGCAGCCGCACGGTGCGCGAAAGCTTCAGCTCGCGGCAAAGGCGAGACAGCACCAGATGCCATTCGGCGGGGACGGGGGAGGCGCTGCGGCGGCGCAGCCGCTGCACGCGGATCCAGCTGCCCAGGAAGCGAGTGGACAACAGCAGCACGCCCGCCGCCCAGCCGGCCAGCAGCCAGGGCAGGGAGGGATCCATGGTGGCTTTTACACGCTGGGTCAGGGGTACGCCAGCGGGTGCCTGCGGGACCCCTTCCATGTTCAAGGCGACGATACTGGCCGGGCCTGGCGTCTCGCCCTGGAGCACCAGGAACGTGGCCACCGGGGCGGCCACCATGAGCATCAGGGCCGCGCAGGCCACGCCGTAGCGGGCCTTCGCACTGGCGCTCCGCAGCAGGATCAGGGCCAGCCAGGCCAGCAGGCCCAGGGCCGCGCCCTGCCAGAGGAAATGGATCAGGGTCCAGCCCAACGTCTGGGCCGAAGGGTGCAGCACGAGCGACAGGAACGTGGTCATCGCTTCCTCCCTTCCGCCAAATCGAGCAGCTTCCGGATCTCGGCCAGTTCCTCACGGCTGGCCTTCCGGGTAGCCAGGGCCTGCATCACCAGGCTCGTGGAGGAGCCGCCGAAGGCCTTGTCCAGCAGGTCATCGAGCATGTGCCGCTGGGTCTGGGACTGGGTCTGGGTGGTGGAGAAGGTATGCACCCGATCCGCGACCTCCCGCTGCACCAACCCCTTCTCGTTCATGATCTGGAGCATCTTCAGCACCGTGGTGTAGCCCAGCTCCTTCTCCGTCACCAGCACCTCGAAGACCTGCCGCACCGTGCTGGGCCCCCGCTCCCAAAGCACCCGCAGGATGGCGAGCTCGGCGTCGGTGGGGCGGGTGGGAAGCAGCATGGGATTGGGCTCCAGAAGAGGAATGCTGAAAAGATACGACAAGTTTCGTAGCCGTCAACGAGAATCTTCGTAGGTAATTTGGTCCTCTGGTTTTGGGGTCGAAGCATCCCCATGCGTGGACGGCCTGCCCGGCGTTGGCTAAGCAGCGCGTGGTTCGTCAAATCGGGATCAGCCAAGGTATGCCATCCTTCGGGGTCCCTATTTGTCTTGTTCTTCACCGTCCGTTACCTCACAGGTGCCGTGAATGGTTCTGTCTTTGCGACGGCGAGTTCTAATCGCTTCGGGCATCGGAGGGCTGGTGCTTATGGTTGGGGTGGTCGCCTACTGTCGGTTATCCCACCAGGTTCAGAAGGCGCTCGACACCGGTTCCAAGCAGGTGACCGCCCTTCAGTTCGCGGCCCTTGCGATGCCGCCGATCCCGTTCGAGCGCTGGGGTGGAGGCGACGTCGAAGCGGCGGTGGCCACGTCATCCAGCCTCATCACGGCCGGCGGATTTGGGGTGGCGGACGAGACGGGCGACCTCTCCGCAGGGTTGCCATCCATCAAGGTCACGGCGCTCACGCTCTGGCGGGGGCGCCCGGTGGCAGGGCTGGCAGCGGGGGGATGGTTTCTCCGGCGGGATGGCCACTGGGAGGAAGCGCGGACGGGATTCGGCGCGCTCCACGTCCGGGCCCTTCGGGAGGGACCGGGCGGCGAATTGCTGATCGGGGCCCGCGAAGGGCTCTTCCGGGCCGCCTGGGGGGCCAGTGTCATCGAACGGCTCGACCCTGCCCCGGTCCGATCCATCGCCCTGGGTGAAAGCGGTCTTTTGCTTGCCGGAGGAGAAGAGGGTCTTCGCCAGATCGAAGGCCTTCGATCCACCCTGCTGCCGACGCCAGATCCATGGGTGGATTGGGTGGGCCTCCAGGGGAAGGACGTGGTGGTGCTGACGCCCGCCGGGCTGGCGCGGGGTCCGCTCGGTTCTCCCCTGATCCCGCTGCTGGAGGGCCGGGAGGCCCGTTCCGGCGCGCAAAGGGAAGACCAGATCTACGCCGTGGCGGGGGAGCGTCTGCTGCGGTTTGACCCGTCCGGAACCACCTCGGAAGAACGGCTGCCGGTCCCGCCGCTGCGGATCTTCTCCAGCGCGGGGCTGCTGTTCGCCGATACCCGGAACGGGCTCTACCGGAAGACACCGAACGGATGGCAATGGGCGCGCCGCCGCGCCGCCAGCCTTCCGCCTGGCCCTTCCCACGTGAACGCCTTGGCCACCTTCCAGGGCCGGGTGGCGGTCGGTCTGTTCGATGGCGGCCTGGTCCTGGGCGAATCCCGAGGGCCAGACCTGATCTGGCAGAGCGTTCCCGGGGCGGCCGCCTGGGGGGTGAATGCCCTCCTGCCGGCGGGCGGCGTGCTGTACATCGCAAGCCTCCGGGGCGCGGCCCGGTTCGATGGGCGGCGGATCGCTCCCATCGAGGCCGGAGGCTCCGGGTCGGCCCATTCCCTGGCGCTCACGCGGGACGGGGTGGCCATCGGATACGGTCAGGGGGTCCTGCTTCCGGATGCGCGCTTCCTGTCCGCGTTCCATGGCCTTCCCGGCAATCAGGCGCTGGCGCTTGCGTCCGGGGACCACCTGTTTGTGGGCACCCCCTCGGGCCTTGGCGCGATTTCGGGTTCGCGGGTGGCCTGGAGAACGACGGCGGGCGACGGGAAGCTGCCCCATCCCTGGATCACCACGCTGGCCCTGTTCAAGGATTCGCTCTACGTGGGCACCTATGGAGGCGGTGTCACGCGCCGGCCCAAGCCCGAAGGGAAGGACGAGTCCGTGGGGGCCTTCGATGCCTTCCTGGAAACCCAAGGGCTGAAGGTGAACCAGGGCTGTCTTGTGGAAGCCGCGGGGCGCCTGTTCCTGGGCACGGACGGGGCGGGGCTCCATCGGCTCAATGCCGAAGGGAATCGGTTCGTTCCCGTGAAGGTGTCCCTTCCCTCCCTGCGTGTGACGGCCCTCCTCCAAGACGGGGACTGGCTTTATGTCGGAACGGACGAAGGGCTGACCCGATTGCCGCTCTCCATGCTTCGTGAGGGGAATTGAGATGCACCACCTGCTGCGATGCTGCCTCCTGCTCGCCCTGGCCGCCCTGCCGATCCGTCTCCTGGCCCAGGCCGGGCTGCTGGTTCCCACGAGCTCCGGGCGACCGGATCCCAAGGTGCTCTCGTTGCGCGAAATGGTCATCGATGTGGGGATCGCCCGGGGCTACGCCCGGGTCAATGTCCGCCAGGTGTTCGAGAACCACACGTCCACCATCCAGGAAGGCACCTACCGCTTCGCGCTGCCCCCCTCCGCGGCCGTGGGCGACTTCGCCGTGTGGGACGGCCTCCAGCGCATCCCGGGCGTGATCCTCGAAAAGCAGCGGGCCCGGTCCATCTACAAGGAACTCACCCGCCAAAACATTGATCCAGGCCTGCTTCAGCAGGGGGAAGAAGAAGACCAGGCCCCCGGGGAAGGCGACCGGTCCGCCCGCCCCAGCGGCGGTGCCCTGTTCTCGGTCACGGTCGCGCCCATCCCGCCCAGGGCCACCAAGCGATTGGAGCTCCAATTCCAGCAGGAGGTCCCCTTCATTGCGTCCGTCGGCGAGTTCCGCCTGGTTCTGAGGCCACCGGATGGCGAAGCGCCGGTGGCCGGTACCTTCGTCGTGCATGTTCGCCTGGAGGATGGCGATTTCGAGGCGGTGCCTTCGGGCCTGCCCCTCCAGCCATCAGCCGATGGCGCGGCGTATTCCGGGAACCAAGTCCGCCTGGACAAGGACCTGGTGCTGAGGATCAAGCACCGGCCCGGCGCCCCGCTTCGACTGACGGCCTTCCGGAATCCCGAAGGCGGACTGCCCGATGGGATGGCCCTGGCGCCCTGGGAGCGGCCCTCGGAGCTCCCGCCCGAAAAAGATGGATTCTTCCTGCTGGAAGCCACCCCACCCGCCAGCGGCGCAGCCAAGGGCGCGGGCCAGAAGGCCGTGTCCGCGGAGTCGCACCGGCCGTCCCAAGCCGTCGCCATCCTTTTCGAGACCTCGCTGGGTCATCGATGGGGCGGGCTGGAGGCGTCCTACGCCCATCTGGTGAGGGCCCTGGGCCTCCTCCATCCCGGTGACCGTTTCGCGCTCGTTCCCTTTGACCGGAAGCCCGGTTCCGATGTGCGCCTGCGCGCTGCGACGCCGCAGGACATCGAGGCCGAACTCACCACCCTGCGCAACCGCCCCCTGGGGCCCGGGATCAACACGGCCCTGGCGCTTGCGGCTGCCCGAAAAGCGCTTGGGTCCCAAGGCCGGATCTTCCTGCTCACGAGCGGCCAGGATTCCCTCTCTTCGAAAGCCATGAAAGAAGCGGCGGGTCCGGTTCCGGTCTTCTCGGCCGTGAGTTCGGGTGAAGCCAAGGAATCCCTCCGGAATGCTTCGGTCCAGGTGCTTTCCACCACCGCCACCGACATCGAGACGGATCTGTTCTTCCAGCGCCTCCTGGCCCCGGCGGAGGTCACCGGAAACGGCTACAAGAAAGGCGCTTCAGACGGTCTCCCCTTCACCGTCACCGGAGGAAACCCGAAGCTGCGGCACATCTACCCCGTGATGGTCGAGCCCATGGAACCGGGCAGCCTATCGGGCTGGGTGGGGCGCTATGAAGCGCCGCAGCCCGGCCTCTCCTTCGAGCTGCTTTCGCCTCTGTTTCCCGGTGGGCGCGAGGTGCTCAAGGCCGCGCTTCCCGAAAAGGCCATGGAGGCCCGGGATCTCCCGAGACGATGGGCCCGGGCGCGGGTGGACGACCTGCTGGCGAAGATCGAAGCCGATGGCGAGCGCCGGGAGTGGGTGGACGAGGTCATCGCGCTTTCGAAGCGCTACAAGTTCGTGACGCCCTACACGGCCTTCCTGGCGGCACCCCGATCCCTGCTGCGCCCCCGCCGGATTCAGCCCGGGGATCCTTTGCTTCGCGTGGAATGCGATCCCGGCACCGTGTCCGTCAAGGCGCTGCTCCCCTTCGGGGTGAAGCTCGACCTGGTGCGCCGCCCCCACAGCACCCTGTGGGAAGCACGCTTCCTGGTGCCCGAGGGGTTCGCGGACGGGCGCTACCCGGTTCGCATCCTCATCCGGGATTCCAGCGGCGCCACCCTCACCGAGACCAAGCATTTCATCCTGGACGGCAAGGCGCCGGTGATCCAGCCCGAGCTTCCCGCCACGGCGCGGGCGGGCGAGGTCCTGAAGGTCCAGGTGCGCGCGGATGCGGACGTGGTGCTCCTGACCGCACGGGTGGGCGATGCCCCGCCCATACCCTTGCGTTGGGATCCCGAGACCAGGCGTTCGGTGGGACTGATGCGCATTCCTGAACGCCTCATCGGGCCGCAGGAGGTGTGGTTCGAGGCCGTGGATGGCGCGAAGAACCGTGGCTTCGCCCGCGGCACGCTGGAGGTGACGCCATGAGGGCCCGCTTCGTTCAACGCATCCCCAAGCTGAAGGTGGCCCTCGCCGTCGTCCTGCCGCTGGCCATGGTGGGAGCAACCCGGATTCCCTGGTCGGACCTGACTGAAGCGGATTGGATGTACTCGCTGGCGACCCGCTTTGCCATGGTCGATGGCCACAAGGTCCATTACCCGACCCCGACCGCCGAGCTCGCCAAGCTGCTGGAAGCGCGCCAGGAAAGCGAGGCGCTCCGCCATCTGGCTGACGCCCGGCTCGAGCTGGGGGACCGGAAGGGTGCGCTGGCATCCATGGAAAAGTGGGCCGAAGCGGAGGGGCCGACCGCCTGGGCCGACACCGCTCGCTGGGCCCTGGCCCATCAGGAACCCGCCGCAGCGTTCAGGGCGGCCGAGCGCGCCATGCCCGGCCTGCCCGAGGATGCGAAGCGCAGCCTGGCCCTTGAGCGGATCGCCTGGGCCGACCGGAACCCCGAACTGGCGGATCCCATCGCCCTCCGGAAGGCCCGTGCGGAGCTGTTTCCCATGGACGCTCGCGCCCTCGAGGACTGGCTGCGCAAGCTGGAGAAGGCCAGCCGTCTGGACGAGGCGGATCGCGCCCTGGCCGGGACCAAAGCGTTGAACCCCGAGCGGAGGCTGTTGCTGCGCTCTGACCTTCTCGCGGACCACGGGAACCATCAGGACGCCTTCCGCGTGCTGGATGAATCCGTGGCCAAACCCTGGAGCATCGACCTGCGGAAAGCCTATGCCCAGCGGGTCGACAAGGCCGTTCCAGGCTTGCCTGGATCCTGGCGGGCCACGCTGGAGCGGGGTTTCGATGCGGCCGCCCTGGTGCGCCTGGCGACTTACTTTCAAGGAAAGAGCCGCGGGGACGCAGCCGCGGATCTGCTTCGGCAGGTGGAGCGCCGCTACGAAGCAGGCCTCACCCGCGGCGACCACGAACTCCTGGCCAGGCTCTACGCCGAGATCGACGCCCTCCCGGAAGCCTTTCGCGCTGCCCTGGCGGCGGCCCACCTGGGAACCGCCGAAGAACAGACGAACGACCTGGCCCTCCTGTCCCGCCTGGCCCTCCAGGCCGGAGGAAGGCCGCTCGCCTTCGGCACCTATAACGATGAAATCTACCGCTGGGCGGCCCGCGTGGACCGGACGCCGGGATTCTGGACCGGGGGCGCCTCCTTTCTTCTGACGGGCCTGGATTGGCAGGAAGCCCTCACGCGGCTGGAGAGCGAATCCCTTCCGGATCGCACCTTCGCCACGGCGCGGGCCCTGGCGGATGAACTGGTCCGCCGCGCCCCGCAGCATCCGGCCTTGTCCGCGCTGCGCGTGGCCATCATGGAGCGCCATGTGGAACGCGGGGAAGGACAGGCCGCCCTGGCCCTCCTCCCCCAGGTGGAATCGGGCCCCAGCGCCGTGGCGGACGAAGCGCGGCGCATCGCCCTGATGGCCATGCGCCAGGTGGGGGTGCCCATCTCGGAAGAACTGCGCCTCATGCAGGCTCGCCTCCGTGTCCTGGCGCCGGACGGCAGCCAACCCGCCCGGGTCCGGGGCGAGGAACACGCTGACCGGGATGAAGAAGCCCTGGGGGAGGAGGCCACCGAGGCCCGCCCCTGGGCGCGCCCGCGCAGCCAGGGCAGGGGTTCCAGCTACCCGGGTGTGTTGGAGGAATCCCTGGCCCGCCTCGAGTACCGGGATCCCTCCCATCGGGCCTCACTGGGCCTGATCCTGGGCGAAATGGATCGGATGCCGGATGCCGAGAACCTCTGGCTGATGCTCGCGGCGCGTCTCGAAGGGTGGAACCTGGATGATGACCTGGGGCCCAGGTACGAGCAGGCGCTTCGACGCTTCCCGGGCGGCAGCCTCTGGGCCCGGTCCGCCCGGTGGTACGCGAAAAGGAGCCACCACGGGGATCTGCGCCGTCTTGCGGAGGAGATCGCGTCCAGATTCCGTGGAGCCTCCATTTTTGAACGCACCCGGGATGCCGGTGACATCCGCGTGGAGATTCCGGAGCAGCCGACCGTGGCCGGCCGGGTGCGGATGGTGCTCTGGGCCGATTGGGTGCGCTTCAAGGCCCTGGAGCGGTTCCCCCACAGCTCCACCGTGTACCGCGAAGCCCAGCGTCTGGTGACGACCAGCCGGTGGAACACCGCCTACAAGCCGGAGCTGGTCGCCAAGCAGCACCACGCGCCGGTGGTCGTTCCCGACTCCCTCATGGCGGAGCGCCGGTGGGCCCTGCTCTTCACCGAGCCATCCGAGCGAGAAGCGTTCTTCAGCGAAGCCATGGAGAAGGGCACCCTCGAGGCCCGGCTGGCGGCCATGGAAGGGCGCAGCGATCGCACGCCCGTGGAGGATCTGCTGCTCTTTGAAGGCTGGGCCCGCCTATCCCGATTCGAACAGGCCGTCGGGGCTGCGGACCGGTTGTCCGGCACCTACCCCGGCGATGGGCACCTGACTCAACGCGTGCTTTCCCTTCATCGGTCGTTGAACGGCCTTGGCACCACGCACGCCGCTCCGGCCCGCGCGCTGGTCGAACGCACGGCCCCGGCACTGGAAGACCCTGCTCCGCTCTGGACTGAACTGGGGGAGTTGGAAGAGGAACGGGGTCGGCCCGAGTCCGCGATGGCCATCTGGCGGAACATCGTGGACCGCGAGCCCCGGAACCCCCAGCGCATCTCCGAACTGGCCACGCTCCTGTGGGACTACGGGCACGACCGCGAGGCCCTGGCGGTCGTGGAAGCAGGCCGCAAACGCCTGGATCGTCCCCGCTTCTTCGCCTTCGAGACCGGCGTCCTGCGGGAAAACATCAAGGATCTGGAAGGGGCTGTTCGAGAGTACCTGGACGCGGTTCGTCCGGAACAACCGAGTGGCTTCAGCTCCTGGTTCGAACAGGACCAACGGTCCCTGCGCCGTCTCGCCCAACTGCTCGCGCGCGATCGCGTCTACCGGATCGTCGAGCGGCGCGTCCAGAGCCTCAAGCCTGGGGCCCCGGAGGACGAGCGCACCCTGGCGGCGTTCCTGCCGCTCGGCACCATCGAACCCCCCGTGCCCGGGTTGTCCTGGGATGCCGATACCTGGATCGACGACATGGACCTGCCGAACGATCCCGTGGGCCGCGACACGCGGGTGGATCAGAAGGTGAAGGCCCGGCCCAAGGAGTACGATGCCATCCACCGCATGGGAAATGTCCTGGCGGAAAAGACGCGGGACATGGTGGCAAAGGCCACGGCCCGGGAATTCCTGGATGCCATGGAAGCCACGGGTGGGCCCCTGATCGAAGGCCGGTGGAAGAAGGCGCAGATTCTCGAATTCCGGAATTCGGTCATGGCTCGCCGAGCGGAACTGACACCGAATGAGGAAGCGCGCATCCGGCTGGAGATGGAGCGCGCCAGCTTCCTGGCACAGAACCAGCGACCCCAGGACGCCGACAAGGTGTGGGCCCTTCTCGACACGCGCATCGCCACGCTTCCCGAGGGTGCGGCGAAGCTCCAGGCCGAGGCGGGACGCGCGGGCTACCTCGAGCGCGCCAAGGGGGCCAAGGTGGCCGCTTCCGAGTGGCGCCGCCTCGGCACACGGTATCCATGGAGCCTCGGGCTTTTGGAGGACCGGCTGTCCTTCCTCCATCGGAACGGCATGGGCGAGGAGGCTCGGGTCCTGCTTGAAGAGGTGTCTCCCAAGGCGGCCGTGGGCCATCGGGAGGCCTTCCTGGAGCGTCTGACCCGGGAGTGCCTGGCAGCTTCTGATCTCCCCAGGGCGCGCCGGTCGGTTTCCAAATTGTTGGCTGAAAATACGCTGGAAGGCGCCCGCCGGCTTGGGGCGCTGCACCTCCTCGCCCGGCTCTCCTTCCGGGAAGACCCGGCTTGGGACCCCTTCACCTTGGCCAAGGTGGAAAGCAGCAAGCTGCTGCCCGAGCTCCATTCCGATCTGTTCCACGAATTGGCCCGGGCCGCGGATCTCGAGTCAGCCTGGGGATCCGCCTTGGGTCTATGGATCGAGGCGCTGAACCGCCGTACGGATCGGGCATGGCTCCAGTCCGCGTGCCGATCCGCGCAGCGGGCCGGCAAGGGTTCTGAATTGCTCGGCTTCTTCGAGAAGCAGCATCAGCGCAGCCCCCGGGACGTGCGTTGGGCCGTGGCGGTCCGGGATATCAAACGGGCCTTCCACCAGGTGGAGGGGGCCATCGAGGCCGCCAAGTCCGCTGTGGCGGTGCGTCCCGAGCAGGAAATCCTGTGGCGCGAGGCGGCCGAACTGCTTGTCCGAGCCGATCGGATCAAGGAAGCCGCGGACTACCTGGAAGGCTGGAATCGGCCGCGGGCCGCCGACGAGGGTGTCGCCCGCTGGCGCAGCGAATTGTACGCGCGGGCGGGCCAGGCCGACCAAGCCTTGGCCATCGAGAAGGCGGCCCTGGGGGCATTCCAGAAAGAGGCCCGTGGCCACGCCGGTACCGTCAAAGAGCTGGCCGAGCGCAAGGCCCGAGCCTCAGAACGGCTGCTGGAGTACGGCCTGCCTGCGCTCGCCCTTCGCCTCTATTCCCCTTCGGGAGACATCCGGGCCCTGGCGGGAAGCCAATTGAGCCACGAGAAGCAGTGCGCCATCGCGCTGCTGGTGAACCAGTCCCTTCGGCTGTTGGATCAGCACGGCCGTGACCAGCCATTCCTGCACGTGGCCGCCGGGATCCTGAGACAGCATGGGCGGCAGGAACAGAAAGAGGAGGTTCAGGCCCACCTGTTGAAACAGCTGGCACCCGCGGGGGCCGCGGGACCGGATGATCGCGCCTTGACGACCTGGTGGCCCTTCATCACTGGATCTGGGCTCGAACGCACTGTTCGCTTTGAGATGGCGCAACGGTACCTGTCGGCCCATCCCGGTCCCTGGCAGACCCATCCTCCCGCGCCCATGGTGGAGGCGGTCGGAGCGGAACTGGTGGTCGCTGGAACGGATGTCCGGGGAGAGCGCGTGATGCGGTTCCGCGCGCCAGACTTGTCCAAACTCTGGGTGCGCGACCTCGCCCGCCGGGACCGCCCGGAAGAGCTCATGGCCTTCCTGGAGCCCAGCTGGCAGGCCCTTCTCGGCCAGGTCCATGGCACCCAGCCGCTGGATGCCTCGAGCGCGCGCCTGTCCTGGGCGTACTGGCTCGACGATGCAGCGGTTCTGCAGACCTGGACCCGCGCGGCCTTTGGCCGCCCCGACAAGATCCGCGAACTGGCTGAGATCATGGGTGCGCGGCATCGATGGGATCGCTTCTGGGTGCTCGCCGCCCGGAATTGGCCTTCGGCACCGCTCGTGGCGCTCCTCCCGCAGGAACCACGGACCGCCTGGTTCCGGTTCTGGGATTCCCGGGCACCCTCGGACCCGGTCCTGCTCGCCCGGCGTCGCAAAGTGGAGGACGTCACCCTCGCCCTGGGCGCCCTGGTCCAGGGCCACCCCGGGGCCGCCGATGCTGCACTGCTTCAGAAACTGCGAGGCCCCCAGACCGTGGGAGAAGTGCTCGGACATGGCGGCCAGTGGGTCTGGTCCGAGTTCGCCCTCCGGAGAAACGCCAAGGGCGACCTCCTGGAGGAAGGGGAAAACCGCATGGTCGGTTCCGGCGCCGACGAAGGCCGCCTGCCGGGCGCCCTTTGGGGCGATCGTCCGGGCGAGGCTTGGTACGTGTTGGAAACCCTCGTTCGATACCGGAAGGGCGACCGGAGCGCGCCTCTGGTCCCTCTGGATGTTCCCGGCCGGGGCGCGGAGACAGACCGGACCCTGCTGGCCCTTCGGCTGGCCAGGGCCATGGGTGACGTGCCGCTCGCCCTGGAAATCGATGCCTCGCGGACAGGTTCCGCGGCCGATCGTCGGCGCCTGGAGGCCAGGCTTTCCCTGCTGGTCGCTTCCACCCAACGGGAAGCCGCCATCGACCGGTGGCGGGACTTCCTCCAACAGGGACAGGCGAAGCTGACGGAGGAGGACTTCCGGTGGCACACGGCCTTGGCGGAAGAGCATGGACTGCCTTCACCCCTGGAGGTCCTGGATCCTGAGAAACCCGTCGGGCCAGCCTTCTACGCCTACCTGATGGATCGCAAGAAGGAAAGTGCCGACCGATTCCACACCGCGGATCCAGCCGGCTTCAAGGCCGCCCTCGCCCACCGATGGCGGGGCCGGGAACACCAACTCTCCGCGGAGCAGATTCGTTATTGGCTCCAGGAGCTGTGGGTTCCCGACCATGCGCCCTTGCCGGTTCGTGGCCTTTCCAAGCTGCGAGGAATCTGGCCGCACGCGGGCGGATGGTTGAACCGTCAGCCCCCTTCCGCCCGGAACGAGGCCATCGCAGCCCTGGAGGAAGCCGGGAATCCGGGGGTCCCACAGCCTCGGTTGTTCAGCCTGCTGGACGTGCCCAAGGGGGATGATGTTCCCCGTCTCCTGGCCATCCGCGCCCGCCTCCTCCGGGGCGAAAGCGGCCCGGCCCTCGCGATGGTCGATCAGATGCTGGGCGAACTAAGACAAGGGCAGGGGCTCAGTCTGGCCGCCACCGAAGCCTCCGTGAGCGGATCGGGATCGACCGAGAATGCGGAGGACGGCGAGGAGGAAGCGTCCACCTCCCAGCCCCCTCCGGCGCCCCCCGCCAACGATGCGCTGGTGGACCGGTTGCAGCTCTGGTTGCAGCCCTTCCGCGACGTGCGAGGTTCGCAACCGGTGGAAGCTCGATTCAGGACCTTGCTGAAGGAACGCCGGGAGGAAGGCGCGGTCTCCACGGCAGCCTGGGGAATGGCCTTTAGGCTGGCCCAAACCGCTGAATTGGCGGGGCTGGCCGATGAGCTGGATCAGGCCTGGTTCAGGGGCGAGGTCTCCCCGGAACAACTGGGAAGCCTGTGCGAGATCCTGGCCTCGGTGCTTCCGAACGACGTGCCCCGATGGCTGTCGAGATGGCCGCAGAGCTATGGGTTCGCCCATGCCCGCCAACGCGCAGGCATCCTCGTTGCCCTCAAGCAGCCTGGCCAGGCCGCGCGAACGCTGTTCGACAGCCGGCTTCGGGGCCTCTGGCCAACTCAGGTGGACCTCCAGGCCTTCGACCTGTGGCGCAGAATCGGGGCGCCCAAAGCCGTTGAGGCCAAGGTTCCCTCGACCTGGAACTCGGCGCTTCCCTACTGGAGTAGCCGGTCCGACGCGTCGGTCTCCTCTCTGGGCGACCGGCTGAAGGCCCATCCCTTGGATATCCTTTCCGCCCGCTCAGCGCTTCGGAGTCCAGCCCCCGACGCGGAAGACACCCTGTTCCGGGTTTCCATGGCCTTGGCAGCCAGCTCGCCACGGTCGGAGGACCGGTCCTTGCTCCAGCTGAAGGCGGCACGGTACCTCCTGCCTGCTTCCTGGCGGGCCGCCCGGACGGCGCTTGGGTCCCATGCGCCCGAGGGCTTGGGCCGGCTGATGGTCGAGCGGAAGATGAAATCTTCGGACATCAACGCCGCCCTGGCCGATCTTGCAAGGATGGCGGGCAGGGCGGGTGATGAGGGTCAGCTCAACGGCACCCTCAGGCTGCTTGCGGAACGGAAGGCCCCCAACCTGAAGGATCTGCGGGCCGAATTGACGCAGATCGCGCCCCCGAAACAGGAGGCCTACCGCCTGGTGGATGGCCGCCCTGCCCCCATCCGTCCCCGGGATCTCTCCTGGTCCCTGCTGGCCCAGGTTCTCAAAGCGGAGGGCGTCCGATGATGCTTCGCCATACGACCTTCGTCTTCGCCTCCCTCGCACTGGTGGCGGGCCCTCCCAAGCTGCCTCTGCCCGAGGCTCCCGTGCGCATGGTGATTCCGGATGTTCCGGCCTTTGATGCCGCCCTGACCGGGTCGTACCGCCAATTCCTCCGGGGCGCGCCGGTCTCCGGGGATCCCTTGGTTTCCGCCTGGCGGAAGACCCAGGTGGGATCCAAGCTCGAGGATCAGTGGGCCAAGTTCTCCGGATCCCTGCCCCTGGCCTGGAATGAGATTCGCAAGCTCCAGCCAAGCTCGCTGGGGCTGGCCCTTCTTGAGATCGGACACCTGGAGGCCGTGCTGGTGCTGGAGACCCCCCTCGCGGCGCTTCCCATGGCTATTCCGTCGGGTGAAACGAAGGTCCATGGGGGGATCTCCTACACCCTGGTCGTGGCGGGCGCAGGGGACAACTCGGAGGATCCGGACCGGCGCATGGGGCTAGCCTGGGCGCGGACCGGGCCGTTCATCTTCTTCGCCACCAGTGAACGGGCCTTGAAACTGGCATTGGATGAGTCGCTGACGGATCGCGGCGTGGTCTCCCCCATGGCGGGCCTCGTCGCCATGGAACTTGATCTGGACCGCCTGCGAAAGGATCGCTATTTCCGCCGGGAGTTCCTGTTCTCGGAGGGGCCCGAAACCGGGAAGCTGCGTGCTGCACTCAGACAGGAAGGTGACCATCTGGTCGAGGTGCGCGAAGGCTCCAACGAGCCGAGGCAGGCGGTATTCACATTCGATGCGCCAGGGGCCGCTGCCGCCGGGTGGGAACCTGAGGGGACGGCCTTCTGGCCAGCCTTCCGGCGCGGCCTGCTGGAGCCCATTCCAGCGCCCCTCGATCGTCCCCTTTCTTCGGTTCGTCC
>JANXYT010000330.1 GCA_025355915.1 Holophagaceae bacterium | reverse complement strand
GAGCGCCTCCTCCAGGCTGAGGCTGCCGGACTCCAGCTGCTGGACCAGCGTCTCCAGCCGGTCCAGGCCATCATCGAAGGAGGGTTGGGCGCTCATGGGGAGTCCGAAGGAAGGGGCCCGGTGGGGCCCCGTCCAGTCTAGCGCTTCCCCTTGAGGCTCTCCTTCATCTCCTTGCCGCCGTCCTTCATGGCGTAGCTGGAGGGCAGGGCCCAGGCGCTGTCGGGAATGGGAGTCGAGGCGATGGCGGTGGCCTCGGTGGTCACGTCCATGCCCATGAGCCCGGTGATGTGGGTGCGCAGGGGCACACCCTTGAGCTTGGCGGTCTCCTGGTAGACCCGCTTCAAGAGCGTGCCCATGGGGCCGGGAACGCGGTTCAGCATGGCCATGGATTTGGCGTAGTCCTTGACTGGAAACTGGAGGGTGGGATCAACGCTTAGTTCCTCCACCATCTTGCCGAGGGTGATGCGCACCTTCTTGCAGGGGCGGCCCATCACCGTGTCGGGGCCGAGCTGTTCGACCCTCACCTCGGACACATCCCCGAACATCATTTTGGTCACCATCTCGGGCATGCCCGCCATCTGGTCCTCCAGGGCCTGCATCATCTCCTGCATATCCTTGAAGGTGAACGTGGTGACGACCTTCTTGCTGTGGTCGATGCTGTAGATGACCTCCTGGCCGTAGTCCACCAGGCTGTCCGTCTTCGAACCGGCGTGGTTCACGCGCATCCGGGTGGCACTGAGGAATTGCACCTGGGCACCATCCTTGGCCAGGGCGCCCTTGCCCGTGACCTGGGAGGTGATGGTGAGGTCGCCCGCGACCACGTTGGCCACAGACAGGACCATGCCGAGGACAAGTGCCATGAAGGTTCGCATAGGAATTCTCCCGTAAAAAGTGATTCGAGCATACTCCGGGACCTTGTCCGCGACGAGGGCAGTCTGGGATACCTTCAAGGGGGGGTGATCATGGCCCGAGTGCTCGTGGTGGACGACAGCAAGGAAACCTGTGAGTTCCTGGAGGAGCTCCTGGGCACCATGGGGCTGGAGGTCACCAAGGCCACCCACCCCGATAAGGCCATCGAACTCCTGCACTCGGAGTCCTTTGACCTCCTGCTCTCCGACATCAACCTGGAGGCCAAGAAAGATGGGTTAGACCTGTTGCGGGAGGCCAAGCCGCTGGGGGTGGACACGATCCTTCTGTCGGGATTCGGCACCCTGGAAACGGCCATCGAGGCCGTTCGGGAAGGCGCCTTCGACTTCCTGAGCAAGCCCTGGAACAACGAAGAATTGAAGGCTCTCGTGACCCGCGCGCTCGCTCGGCGGCAGTCCAGCGGCCCCGGCGTGGCGGCAAACGCTTCGCCCAAAAGCAAGCGCAGCCTGATGATCGGGTCCAGTCCAAAGATGATGGCGGTCTATAAGACCATCGCGAGCCTCCAGAACAGCCGGGCGACGGTGCTCATCACGGGGGAAAGTGGCACAGGCAAGGAACTGGTGGCCCGGAGCATTCATCTGTCCAGCGACCGGCGGGACCGGGCCTTCGTGGCCGTGAACTGCGGCGCGCTGACGGAGACCCTCCTGGAATCCGAGCTTTTCGGCCACGTGAAGGGTTCCTTTACGGGTGCCATCAGCGAAAAGCCTGGCCTTTTCGAGGAGGCCTCGGGGGGCACGATCTTTCTCGACGAGATCGGCGAGACCAGCCCGAGTTTCCAGGTGAGGCTGCTCCGGGTGCTGCAGGAGCAGGAGATCCGGCGGGTGGGCGGCAACAAAGTCATCAAGGTGGATTCGCGGGTCATTGCCGCCAGCAACCGGGATCTGCAGGGGATGGTCAAGGCCGGGACCTTCCGGGAGGACCTGTACTACCGGCTTGGCGTGGTGGAACTTTCCGTGCCCCCGCTGCGGGAAAGGCGGGAGGATATCCCGGCCCTGCTGGATCATTTCCTGTCTGAGTTCGGGCGGAAGGATGACCAGACCTATCAGGTGCATCCGGAGGCCCGCCGGGTCCTCGAGGCCTATTCCTGGCCAGGCAATGTGCGCGAATTGAGCAACGCCGTGGAGAATCTCACTCAGTTGAGCCGGGGCCGGGAGATCACCGTGGATGACCTGTCTGCCAAGATCCAGGCGGACGTGCTCAAGAGAGCCCTCCGTCGACCCGACGCCGTGGAAGACCTTCCGTCCCTGATTGAGGACTGGCCCTCGCTGGAAGAGTTGGAGCGGCGTTACATCCAGGTCCTGGTGACCCGGCACAAAGAAAAACAGCGCATCGCCGAGATCCTGGGCGTGGACCGGACCACCCTCTACCGCAAGCTCAAGCGCTACGGATTTCACGAGGGTGAGTAACCGACCTCCGGGCCGTGGGAGCCGTCGCAGCCTGCGACAAGTTGCAGAATGCAACGAATCGTTGAACCTATTTTTAGTGGTAAATTATAAAATAAATCGATTTATATTTTGGCTTAAAGCGTGC
>JANXYT010000329.1 GCA_025355915.1 Holophagaceae bacterium | reverse complement strand
GAAATCACCCAACACCAGAGGGTTTGCGCCGAAGGTGTTGGTCTCCACCGCATCGGCGCCCGCCTTGAAATAACTTTCGTGGATCTCGCGGATCCACTGGGGCCTCCGTTCTGTCAGGAGGTCCACGCAGCCCTCGAGCGCGGAGCCGCCGTAGTCCTCCAGGGTGGGCTTGCGCGCGAAAATCTGCGTCCCCATGCCGCCATCCAGCAGCAGCACCTTGTCGCGGAGGAGCGTGTCTAGGCTGATCATGTAAGGCCTTTTTTATTAACCTCAGATGACGCAGATGGCCACAGGCGGGGAACACAGGATCCATCCTGTTTTTTCACCTGCGAAATCTGCGGGTTCATATTCAAAGTCCTAAGTATTCGATGGCTACATCGCCATGCACGATCACTTGGCAGGCCAGGCGCTGGTCGGGGGGGGCATCCAGGCCCTTGAGGAAGTCGCGTTCCTCGGCGTTGGGTTCACCGCAGTGCTGGAGCCCTTGGGTGATATGGACACGGCAGGTGCCGCAGGAGCCCGTGCGACAGCCGAAAGTGATATCGGCGCCGGCCGCGTCCGCGATGCGTTGCAGGGATGTGCCCTCGGGCGCTTCCACCAGCAGATCCTCGAGGAGGAAGTGGACCTTCACCATGGCGCCTCCGGTTTGGGCAGCAGGGGCGCCACGAGCTCGACCTGGCCGAAGGGGGCGGACAGTTGGAGGCCGCGGATGCGGGGGCGGATGATGTCGATGACTTCCTGGGCGATGGCGAGGCCCTCCTTGATCTGATCTTCTGCACTGGTCCACTTCGCCATGCGGACCAGCACGGACGGCGGAACGTAGGCGCCCGGCACCTCGTTGGCCATGAACTCCGCGTTGCGCAGGCTCTTGAGGGGCCAGATGCCCGCGATGATGGGCAGGCCGCCCTTGCCGTCCAGGGCTTCGGTGAAGTCCAGGAAGCGGAACAGGCTCTCGGCATCGAACACCGGCTGGGTGATGGCCCACTGGGCGCCGGCCTCCACCTTGTAGCGGAAGCGGGCCTTCTCGCGCGCCAGGTCCGCCGCCACGGGGTTGGCACCCACGCCCACGCTGAACGAGGTGGGCTTGCCGATGCTGGCGCCGCCGAGGTCGAGGCCCGTATTCAGACGCTTGAGCATGTTCACGAGGCCGATGGCATCCACGTCGAAGACGGCGGTGGCCTGAGGGTAGGGGCCCATCTTCGGCGGATCGCCGGTGACGGCCAGGATGTTGCGCAGGCCCAGGCCCGCGGCGCCCAGCAGATCGCTCTGCATGCCCAGCAGGTTCCGGTCCCGGCAGGCGTAGTGAAGGATGGTCTCCAATCCCACCTGCTGCTCGATGATGAGGGCCGTGGCCAGGGCGGACATGCGGGCCATGGCGCGGGGACCATCCGGCACATTGATGGCGTCCACACCCAGGGCCCGGCATTGGCGAGTCTTGGCCACGAGCTTGTCGTATTCCATGCCCTTGGGTGGCACCAGTTCCACGGTATGGATGAATTCCCCCTGGGCCAGCTTGAGGCTGAAGCGGCTGCGGTAGGCGAAGGGGACTTCGGGCTGGGGCTGTTCGTGGGGCTTGATCTCGAACCCGCCGCCAGCCTGGACGAAGGCGCGTTCCTGGCGGAAGGCCCCACGCATGGCCCGGATGTGGGCGGCGGTGGTGCCGCTGCAGCCACCCACGCCGCGGGCGCCGGCAGCCAAGGCCCGACCGGCGAACTCACCCAGGTACTCGGGGCTGGCACCATAGATGAGGCGACCGTCCACCAGGCGAGGCAGCCCCGGATTCGGCTGAAGGACGATGGGCTTCGAGGTGACCGCCAGCAGGAGCTCCAGCAGCCGCAGCTGCGGGGCCGGGCCATTGCCGCCGATGAGGCCCACCAGATGGGCGCCCCAGGTATCAAGCTGCTTGATGAACCAGTCGGGCTCGGCACCGAACAGAGCCTGGCCGTCATCGCTGGTGGTCATCAGGGCCGCGATGGGCAGGGCGCTGAGTTCCTGGACGGCCAGGAGGGCCTGGTGGATCTCGTTCAGGTCCTCGAAGCCTTCGAGCACGATCAGGTCGGCGCCCGCCTCGATGAGCGGGGTCGCCTGTTCACGGAAGAGGGCGCGGGCCTCGTCGAAGGAGGTGGGCCCCCAGGGTTCGATGCGTACGCCGAGCGGACCCAGGCAGCCCGCCACCCAGGCCCGGGCGCCCTGCTGGGCGATGGCCTGCTTGGCGAGGGCTACGCCTTCACGGTTGATGGCGTCGAGCTGGCTGTCGAGACCCCGGGCCGCGAGCTTGAGACGATTGGCGCCCCAGGTGTTGGTGGTGAGGACCTGGGCGCCAGCGGACAGGAACTCACCATGGATGGCCAGCAGCAGATCCGGCGACTTGAGGTTGCACTCTTCGAAGCTGCGCTGGAGGGTGATTCCGCGATCATGCAGGCCCGTGGCGGTGCTTCCGTCGAAGAGGAAACACTCGCCTGCGTTGAGGGCCTGCTGAAAGCTGGGTTGGGTCATGGAGATGCCTAGAGAGGGGCAGTCCGTTGAACGGCATCCAGGTCGGCTTGGGTCAGTCTGTGACGGTTGGGTATCTTCCCCCCGGACATGCCGGGGGCAGGAGTTGGCACCTTGCGTACGCAGGTTGCCACAAATCTACTACGAACCCGAAACGTTTCCAATGCTCGCTCAAGGATAATGCGGTCAGCCACGTCCTTGTCGCGCATCG
>JANXYT010000285.1 GCA_025355915.1 Holophagaceae bacterium | reverse complement strand
TCCGCAGCTTGACTGCGGAAATCATCTTCATGGCTTTCGTAACCTGTTGGGTGTTCTTCACCGACCGGATGCGGCGGCGAATGTCCTGGAGACCGGCCATCGGACTAGGCTCCCGCGGTCTGGGTCAGGGAGGCCTGGAAGGTCTCCTTGAAGGCCGCTACCTGGAGCTTGAGCTGGGCCTTGGCGTCGTCGCTGAGCACCTTGGTATCCCGGATGCCGCGCAGCACCTCGGGGGCGTTCACATCGAGGAAGGCCATGAACTCTGTCTCGAAGCGGCGGATCTGGGTGACCGGCAGATCGTCCGTGTAGCCGTTCGTGGCGGCCCAGATGATGACCACCTGCTTCTCCACGGGCATGGGGCTGTACTGGCCCTGCTTCAGGATCTCCACCAGGCGCTGGCCCCGGCTCAACTGGGCCTGGGTGGCCTTGTCCAGGTCGGAACCGAACTGGGCGAAGGCGGCCAGTTCCCGGTACTGGGCGAGGTCGAGCTTGATGGTGCCGGCCACGGCCTTCATGGCCTTCACCTGGGCGGCGCCGCCCACGCGACTCACGGAGATGCCCACGTTCACGGCGGGCCGGACGCCTGAGTTGAAGAGGTCGCTCTCGAGGAAGATCTGGCCGTCGGTGATGGAGATGACATTGGTCGGGATGTAGGCGGACACATCACCGGCCTGAGTCTCGATGATGGGCAGGGCGGTCATGGAACCGGCACCGCGTTCGTCGCTGAGCTTGCAGGCGCGTTCCAGCAGGCGGCTGTGCAGGTAGAACACGTCGCCAGGGTAGGCTTCGCGTCCGGGCGGACGGCGCACCAGCAGGGAGATCTCGCGGTAGGCGACCGCCTGCTTGGAGAGATCGTCGTAGATGCAGAGCACATGACCGCCGGGGTTGTCCTTGCTGCTGGGCTGGCCGTCCTTGCCATGCCACATGAAGTACTCGCCCAGGGCGGCGCCAGTCATGGGAGCGAGGAACAGCAGCGGAGCGGCCTCGGAGGCCGACGCCGCCACCACGATGGTGTGTTTCATGGCGTCGTACTCTTCCAGGGTCTTCACCACCTGGGCGATGGTGGAGCGCTTCTGGCCGATGGCGACGTAGATGCAGATCACGCCCGTGTCGCGCTGGTTGATGATGGTATCGACAGCCACGGCGGTCTTGCCGGTCTGGCGGTCGCCGATGATCAGCTCGCGCTGGCCACGGCCGATGGGGATCAGGCTGTCGATGGCCTTGAGGCCCGTCTGCATGGGCTCATGTACGCTCTTGCGGTCCACGATGCCGGGCGCCACGCGTTCGATGGGGTTGGTGGCGACGGACGGAATGGGGCCCTTGCCGTCGATGGGGTTGCCCAGGGCATCCACCACGCGGCCCACGTAGGCGGGTCCCACCGGCACAGACATGATCTTGCCGGTGCGCTTGACGGTGTCGCCTTCCTTGATAGCCGCAGCATCGCCCAGCAGGATGATGCCGACATTGTCTTCTTCCAGGTTGAAGGCGAGGCCCATGACGCCGTGGGGGAGTTCCAGCAGCTCGCCGGACATGGCCTTCTCGAGACCGTAGGCGCGGGCGATGCCATCGCCGACGCTGATGACGGTGCCCACTTCGGCCACGTCCACCTGAGCATCAAAGCCCTCGATCTGGCTGCGGATGATGCGGGAAATCTCTTCCGCGCGAATGTCCATGAAATCCTCCAAACCTGCGAGTTGAAAGCGAAAGGGGGTCTAGGCCGAAAGAAGCTGGGTCTTGAGCTGGCGGAGCTGGCCCTGGAGCGAGGCGTCCAGGACCGTGGAACCCACCTGGACTTTCACGCCGCCCAGAAGGGTGCTGTCCTGATGCCAGGTGAGCCGGATGGTCTTGCCGGTGCGGGTGGCCAGCGAGCTGATGAGGGCCTTCGACTGCGCGTCCGTGAGGGACTGAGCGCTGGCCACCTTGGCTTCCACGATGCCGGCGCGCTCATCCACCAAATCCGCGAAGGTCCGGCGCAGGTCCTGCAGCAGGTTCAGGCGGCCGGCCTCGGCCACCACCCGAAAGAAGTGGCGCATGGTCTGGCTCACCTGGGCGGCGGCGAGGATGGCCTCGAAGACTTCGGCCTTCTTGGTGGGCAATACCAGCGGCGAGGCCACCAGGCGCGAGAGGTCGGCATTGGTGGTCACATTGGCAGCCACGGCGTCCAGCTCCTGCTGCAGCTGGGGCACGTTGCCCTGCTTGTCACCGATTTGGAGAAGGGCCTTGGCGTAGCGCCGGGCGGTCAGGCGGCTGCTCACTGGGCGCCTCCAATCTGCTGAATGGCGCGGTCCATCACCCCACCGGCGGCCTTGGCGGCGTCCGGTCCCTGCAGCTTGGCCTCCAGGCGCTTGGCGGCGCCTTCGACTGCCAGTTCGGCCACCAGGGCTCGCAGCTCCTGCTCAGCCTGTCGCTTCTGGAAACCGATCTCTGCCTGGGCCTGGGCCAGGATCACCGTGGCTTCGGCCTTGGCGGCTTCCAGCACCCGCTGCTTTTCGGCTTCGGCGTCGGTCTCGGCCTTGGAGAGAATGCCCGCCAGCTCGCCCTCGAGCCCGGCCATCTTGGCCTCCAGATCCTTCATCTGGGCTTCGCCCTCGGCCTTGTCCTTTTCCGCCTGGGCGAGCATGGTCTCCAGCTCTTCCTTGCGGGACTTGAACATGACCGACAGCGCACCCTTGAGGAGGAAGAACAGGGCCGCGCCGTAGATGGCGAAGTTCAGGAGCTGAACGAGGAAGGCGCCGCCGATGCCGTAGTCCTGGCCGAAGAGCTTCATGGCCGGGCCATGATGGGCGCCCCCCTTGGCCTCGTGACCGGGGGTGGCTTCATGGGTGGTCTCACCCTGGGCGGCGGGTGCGCCGTGTTCCTCGGCGGCAGTGGGCTTGGAGTCATGGCCAGCCGCAGGGGTCTCATGCTTTACGGCTACGGGTGCGGCTTGGGGATTAGGGGGGGCCTCGTGGGTCTGAGCCACCAGCGCCATAGGACTGAGGGCCAACAGCGCGGCGAGGGAGAGTCGGGTCAGCGTCAGCATGCTCAGGCCTGCTTCAGAAGGGTCTGGGCCATGGACTCAGCCAGGGCATCCACCTGGGCCAGCAGGTTCTGCTTCGCCTCTGCCTGCTGGGCCTTGAGGGTGGCCACCGCAGCCTGGCGCTCCCCCTGGGCCTTGGCACGGGCCTCGTCGAGAAGCTGCTGCTTCTCCTTGCCCGCCGCATCCGCTAGCGCCTTGCGCCGCTCGAAAGCCTGGGCGCGGAGAACCTTCAACCGGGACTGGTAGTCCTTCTGGCGGGCGTCCAGCAGCGCCGCGGCCTGGGCCTTGGCATCGCCGCCAGCCTGCAGATCATGCTCCCGGTCCTCCATCACCTTCGTGATGGGTTTGAAGAACATCACCCGGAGGTAGAGGTAGAGCAAGACGAGCAGCACGATCACGAATAGGATCGCGGGCAGGTCCGGGCGCATGGGATCCGGCATCTGAGCCAAGATCCGGGCCACGGGGCCGTCCCCTTCCGGTGATCGGAGCGTCAGATTCGCCAGTTCCAGCAGCGCCACAGGCCACCCTCCAGAAACATCCCAAGGCCACGGCCGATGGATCGGCCAGGGTCACACCGACACCAGTGTTGGTCCGCGGGAACCTCTGGCACGGAAGTCCTGAAACCTTACCAGAATGGCCTGAATCCCTCAATGCAGAGCTTTGGCCTTGACCCCTCCCACACGCTGTGTGACGATCAGGGTTCGGCGATTCGGGCGATTAGCTCAGTCGGTAGAGCAGCTGCCTTACACGCAGCATGTCGGCGGTTCGAGCCCGTCATCGCCCACCAGCTTTCTGGTGAAGTGAACCAAAACAAGGGGTTGTAGCTCAGTCGGTTAGAGTGCCAGCCTGTCACGCTGGAAGTCGCGGGTTCGAGCCCCGTCAGCCCCGCCAAAAAACGCGCCCAACTGGGCGCGTTTTCCTTTGGCGGAGCTGCCTGAGCTCGATCCACCAATGG
>JANXYT010000281.1 GCA_025355915.1 Holophagaceae bacterium | reverse complement strand
CGAGGAATTCGAACGCGGCTGGCATGGCGAGCCGACGCCGGATGGCGCTATGGCCCGATTCTCCGCTTTCTCGCAGCCTGCGCCAGGAGGGCCGCGTCCTGGCCTTCGATATCAGTGTGCCCCGCAGCCGCATGGCCGCCTTCACGGAGGCTGCCCGCGCGCTCCTCGCGATGGATTTCCCGTTCGTCCGATGCTGCGATTTTGGCCACTGGGGGGACGGAGGCACCCACCTGAACCTTGTCTGGACTGAGGCGGACGCGCCCAGGACCGCCGCAGAGCTGGTCCCGGAACTCCAATCCCGCATCTACGACCTTGCGGTGAAGGCCTTCGAGGGGAGCTATAGTGCCGAGCATGGCGTGGGTCCCCACAATCTGCGCTTCTACGAAACCTACACGCCGCTTTCCGTTCGCGCCCTGAACGGTGTGATCAAGGGCCACCTGGATCCTTCCAGGATGCTGGGCACCACGCGACTGGATTGACTCCAGGCTCTTTCTTCGCCACCAAAAGGCCCCCGATTTTGGGGGCCTTTTGGTGGCGAAGAAGGGACCTACACCTTGCTATGAGGCTTCGCTTCCCAGAACCTTGCTGGGGCGTAGCAGATGAGCATGAGGACCACCTGGCTCAGGCAAAACAGGGTGAGGGCCATGAAGGCCTTGTCCATGAACCCATAGGAATGGAGTCCCACCCCGAGCATGTTCACGCCGAACCAGGAGAGGGCGGTGATGATGTTGCCGAAGATGGCCATCACCATGAGGCCCCGATCGCGCACGTAACCAGCCATGCGAGCGTGCAGGATGATGGCGTTCCACAGCACGATCAGCAGCGCGCCATTCTCCTTGGGATCCCAGCCCCAGAAGCGGCCCCAGGACTGGTCGGCCCAGATGCCGCCCAGCACGGTGCCGACAAAGCTGAAGAACAGGGCGAAGCAGATGATGCCGTAGGCCATGTCTGCCAGGGCCTTGTCGGTCTCCACATCCACCTTGGTGGCGATGTGCTTCCGGAGGGCGTAGGCGATGGCGATGGAGCCCGCGAGGAAGGTGCCGGCATAGCCGATGGTGATGGTCACCACGTGGGTGGCCAGCCAGAAGTTGGAGTCGAGCACGGCGCGCATCATCTCCATCGTGTCGCCCTCGGTGCCCAGGTTCTGGGCCACGATCAGGGACGCGAAGCCTGCGGCGGCGGCCACAGCGGTGCCAAAGCCCTTGCGGTACATCCGTTCGATGATCAGGCCGAGGATCACCGCGCCCCAGCCCACGAACACTGCCGACGAGTAGAGGTTGGTGACGGGAGGACGGCCCTGCAGGATGATGCGGGCGGCCAGGCCCAGGGTGTGGACGATGGCGCCAGCGCAGAGCAGGGAGTAGGCAGTGGGGCGCAGGAGCTCGGGCTTATAGATCCAGGAGAAGCAGAGTACGAGGAACGCCACGAAATAGATCGACAGACCCACGAAGAAGGGCTGGGCCCGGTTGAAGGTGATCTCGTTGGAGGCATGGCCCAGGGCGCCGGGCTTCAAGGTGGCGACCACGCCATTCATCTCGGTCAGGGCCTGATTGAAGCTGGCGGGATCGTTGGCGACGTAGGCGGCATTGAGCTTGGCTAGGGGCACCAGGCCGGGGTGCAGGGTGCCGCCGGTGTTCGCCGCGGTAAGGGCTTGGCCGACGCTTTGCCAAGCCTCGGGACCTGCTCCGGCCGGAGGCGGCAGGATGCGGAATTGGGCCAGCTGGGTCAGATCCTGATGGCGTAGCGTCGCATCGGGGCTGCCGAGGGACTGAATCTCCCAGCCCAGCCCGGGCGACCCCGCCAGCTGCAGGGTGTTTCGCAGCTTGTAGTAGAGGTAGACCCGATCGAACAGGTTCACGATGGCGCTCTGAAACCGCGTGCGCTTCTGGGGCGTGATGGGTTGAGCCGTCGTGGCCTGCTTCTGGACCTCGTCAAGATGGGAGGACAAATCGGCGAAGCTGAAGTAGTTCCGGTTCTTGGTCTGCTTGGCGCCGATAAGGCTGATGACATCTGGATCGTCGATGACGAAGATCGGCTGAAGGTCCGCCACCTGGGGGCGGAACACCACGTCGAGGATCCATTCGTCGGGGCCGACGGTGCGGTTCTCGTAACGGAAGCCCTGGCGGCTGTGAAGCAGCAGCAGGGAGTTGCGGGCCAGGGAATCCAGGGGCTTGACTCGGCCGCCTTCCAGAATCGGCAGGGTACCGAAGCCACTGACATCGAAACCCCGGGCCTTGCCACCGGGCAGGGCGAAGGCCAGCGCGATCAGCAGGGCCAGGGCACCGGCGCCCCAGGCGAGATACTTGGATGCGAAGTTCATGTTCAGCTCTCCTTCTGGTCCTGGCGCCGCTTCAAGGAACGACGGAGGACGATGGCGAAGTGCACGAGCAGGCCCAGGGAGACCAGCACGCAGGACACATACGGGAGCAGCCAGCCGGGATTTTCAACCACGGAAAGGACAGAAAG
>JANXYT010000257.1 GCA_025355915.1 Holophagaceae bacterium | reverse complement strand
GACGGGCAGTCCCGCCATGCAGAAGAAGAAGAAAATCGTGGCGGCGTTGTCCGTGTGCCGCACCGCCCGGATGGCGTTGGCGCTGGTGGCCGCGAAGACCGCCGCAGCCAGGGCCGCCAACTGGCCCCGCCCAAAGCCAATGCCCAGGCGGCCCTGGCTGAGCACCAGCGCCACCCCGAGGGAGGCCGCCAGGATGGCGAGCCAGAGGTGGATCGTGGGGCGCTCCTTGAAGAGCACCAGGGACAGCACCACGGCCATCACCGGGAACACGTTGTAGAGAATGCCCGCTTCCCCCGCCGGGATATGGGCCAGGGCATAGAAATAGAGCACCACCACTGCGCCGCCCGACAGCCCGCGTGTCACCAGCAGACGGTAATTGCTCGGCCGGTACAGGCCAGGGATCAGACCAAAAGCCGCCAGGCTGAGCACGGCCCCCACCACGAAGCGCAGCACAGCCAGATGCCCCGCCGTGAACCCCATCCCCGGCAGCGTGAGTTTCCGCGCCAGGATGGCCATCAACCCAAAGCAGAGCGCCGATCCCGCCAACTGGAGGCGGGCCGCCAGGCGGCGGCGGGACTGGGCGGGGGTGAGGGTGGGCATGCTCGAATCATCCAATGGGGAAACTGAAAGGGAAACCGCAGATGTCGCAGATTCACGCAGATGAAAAGCCGAGGCCATACATCTGCGCCATCTGCGCCATCTGCGGTTTAATGCCTTACCTTTTCTGCACCGGAATTCAGCAGCATCAGGGGTTGTAGGCTCCCTGGGGCAGATTCAAACCGGCGGTGTGGAAGGTCTTACCCAGCGCCCCGCCCCGGAAGGCGCCGCGATCGGCCGCCTCCAGGTGATCCAGCAGGTGGGACAGGTTGGCCCCGCTGGGCACCGTGGGTACACCCAGATCCGTGGCCAGCTCAGGCAGGGTGAGGTCATCCAGGAAGGTGCCCTCTTCACGGACGACGACCCCCCGCAGTGTGTACTGGTCCGTGGGGCCGGTGTGGGTGCGCAGGCTGGCCGAGGGCACCACCACCGCGTCCACCCAGTCGGCCCGGCCGCCCTTGGAGTCGCGGTCGGCGTGGGCCGCGTATTTGAGATCTTCGCCACAGAGCAAACCAGCCACGGTGACGGTCTCACCGAACGTGAAGTTCTTCGTCGCCGCCACGCGCAGGTGGCTGCCCACGGCGCGATTCAGCTCGGTGGCTATTCGTCTCAGCGTCGGGGCAAAGCTGGCGCCCGTCAGCAGCAGAACCTTGCGACCCGCGAACCCCTTGGCCTTGGGGCTCTGGATGAAACGGCGGCTGTGTTCCAGAAAGCGTCGCACCAGCCCCACACCGTTCTCCAACTGCGCCCACGACTTCGAATAAAAGGCCCGGCCCGGCACCTCAATGCCCGCCCGGGTGAACCATTCATCCGCCAGCAGCAGCCAGGGCTCGCCGTCGTTGGCCTTGGCATAGCGCCGCACCTCTGGCGTCCAGCGGGCCACCCAGTCCCGGGCAAAAGCCGGATCCACGTCCTGCACATCGGGCAGGTTCTCGCGGTGGGCCGTAAGACCCACCGGCACGCAGGAGAGGCTGAGCACGCTGCCCCGCCCTTCCCTGCGGCGGGCCCAGAGATCGTCCAGTGTCCGCTGCCAGACGGCGCCGTCATTGAGTCCCGGCGCCACCACCGCCTGCGTGTGGAGGTCGATGCCACCCGCGAGCAACCGGTCGATCTTGCGGAGGATGTCTCCCTCCCGAGGATTGCCCACCACCCGGATGCGGGCCGCAGGCTCCGTGGCGTGCACGGAAACGTGGATGGGGCTCAGCCGCTCCCGCACGATGCGGTCCAGTTCGCCGTCGTCGCTGCTGGAAAGGGTCGTGAAATGGCCGTACAGGAAGGACAGGCGCACATCCTCGTCCTTCAGATAGAGCGACTTGCGGAAGCCCTTGGGCATCTGGTGGACGAAGCAGAACACGCAGTTCTGCTTGCAGACCTTCACCTCATCCTGGGCCAGGTCCACCCCGATGCCCGCGCCCCCATTCTCCACGTAGGCCTTGAAGGTGCTGCCATCCGGCCGCTGCAGGAGCATCCCAGCCTCATCCTCCCGGGTGATGAGGAACTGGTAGTTCAGCTGGTCCAGCACCGCCTCACCGTGGATCTCCAGCAGCGTGTCGCCGGGACGGATCCCCGCCTCCTCGGCCAGGCTGCCGGGTTCCACCGTGATGATCTGTACACCTTTCTGGGCCAATGGGACTCCCTGCTCTGGATTCCCTGCGGGAATCCGGAGATAGATTGTCTCATTGCGAAGGAAGAATGGCTTTTCCTATCTCCGGCCCGCCGAACCGTCCTCAGGCCGGGGCCTTCGGCTGCTTTCGCGCCTCCACCACCTTGTCGGCGTCGCGGCCCACGAGTTCCTGCAGGTGGTGGAAGGCCCAGGTGAAGGAACCGACGCCCATGGTGAGGCTGCGGAGCTCGATCACCACGTCACTCATCTCGGCCTGGGGGATGTAGGCGGACACGATGTCCCATCCGTTCCAACCGGGTTTGGCGTCGAAGCCGAGCACCTGGCCGCCCCGGCGGCCTGTGACCAGCCGCTGGGCCTTGGGTGTGAACTCGCTCGGAACGCTGATGTGGACCTCGCTGATGGGTTCCAGCAGCACCGGGTGGCAGACCGGCCCGGCTTCGGTCATGCCGATGCGGGCGGCGGTCTTGAAGGCCATGTCAGAGCTGTCCACGGTGTGGTAGCTGCCGTCCACCAGGGCCACGTGGATATCCACGACGGGGAAGCCCAGGGGGCCGCGCTTCATCCAGTCCACGACGCCATGTTCGACGGCGCCGTAGAAGTTCCTGGGCACCACGCCACCTACGATGCGCTCTTCGAACTCGAAGCCCGCGCCGCGCGCCAGGGGCTTGATCTCCAGCCAAACGTCGCCGAACTGGCCGTGGCCGCCGGTCTGGTGCTTGTGGCGCCCGTGGACCTTGGCCGCCTTCGTGAAGGTCTCGCGGTAGGGGACCAGGGGCGGGTGGTGCTGCACGTCCAGGCCGAAGCGGCTCTTGAGGCGGTCCAGCGCGCACTTGAGGTGCACCTCGCCCTGGCCCCAGAGGATGCGCTCCTGGGTCTCAGCGTTCTGCTCGACCTTCAGCGAGGCATCCTCTTCGCAGAGCCGCTGCAACGCGAGGGAGAGTTTCACATCGTCACCGCTCTTGGTGGTGTTCAGGCTGAGGGCCAGCATGGGCTGGAGCGGTTCCGGCCAGGTCAATTCCACCTTGGCGGTGGGGGTGAGCCCCTCGCTGGTGCGCACTTCGTCCATGCGGCCCAGCGCCACGACTTCACCGGCCGCGGCCTTCTGCTGCTTGTTTTGCTGAGCGCCGAACAGCTTATTGATGCCACTCACGCGGTTGCCCCCGAGCGAACTGCCATCGACCACCTCGCCGCGCCACACGCGGGAGATGCTCAGCTTGCCCACGTGCTGCGCATGGACGGTCTTGAACACCTGCACCAGGGTGTCCTTGCCCGCGGGAATGCCCAGGCGCCCGGCGGTGACGTCCACCCGGGGCGCCTCATCACAAAGGGCCTGGAAGAGTCGGCGCACCCCGGCGTCCTTGTCGGCGGACCCAAAGAAGACTGGCACCAGGAGATCGTCGCGAACGTCCTTGGCCAGGTCCTCCGAGACTTCCTCCAGGGGCGGCACCATGTCGCTGAGCAGTTCCTCCATGAGGTGGTCATCGAAGTCCGCAAGCTTCTCCAGCAGGTGCTGGCGGGCCTCCTGCTCCTCAGGGAGGATGGATTCAGGCATCTGCAGGAGATCCGCATCCTTGTCGGCTTCGTACCGGTAGGCGTGCTCGCTGATGAGATCAACGTAGCCCGTAAGCTGGTCGCCCTCGCGGATGGGGATCTCCACCAGCACCAGAGGCCGTTCCGAAACGATCTGCAGGGCGTTGAGCGCATCCTTGAGCTTTCCGGCGCTGCCCGGGGCCTCCATCTTGTTGATGAAGACCACATGAGGAATCTGGTGATCATCGAGGAACTTCAGGGCAGGCGCGGCCATCAAGGCGCGGGCCGGATCGGGGTCGCAGACCACCACGGCGATGTCTGCAGCCATGAGGGCGTGGACCGTCTCCTGGCGGAACTCGACGGAACCGGGACAGTCGATGAGGGTCCAGGCCTCGCCCTGGAATTCGCAGGTGGCTAGGCTGGCCTCCACGCTCATCTGCCGGGCCTTGGCTTCCATGGAGGCGTCGCCGACGGTGTTCCCCTCCTTGACGGAGCCCTTGCGCGGCAGGGCGCCTGCCACGAAGAGAAGACTCTCCATCAAGGAGGTCTTTCCAGAGAGATAGGGACCGACGATGGCCGCTACGCGTGGAGTTGACTGAGAATTGCCGCTCACAGTGCCCCCTGATGGTCTGGTATCGATGTGGACCGATCCAAGTGTTCCGACCTTGTTACAGGCTGGCAACACCGAATAAAAGCCGCCCAGGAAAAGGCGGCTTAAGTCACAAGATGGTAGAGGTTCCGACTTGCCTGGGGCGGGGCTCGGAACCTGCGGTTCCGAGTGGGGAAAGGACTCAGTTGCGGAGGGGCTTGCCCGATTTGAGGATCGACTCCATGCGGGCCTGGGTCTTTTCATAGCCGCACAGGCGGGCGAAGGCCTGACGCTCGAGTTCCAGGATTCGCTCTTCGGTGATTTCCTGGACCAGACTCACGTCCCCGCCGCAGAGGATGTTGGCCAGTTCGCCCATGATGATGGCGTCGTGCTCGCTGGCCAGCCCCTGCAGCTGGAAGTCGCGGACGGCCATCTTGAGGGCCTCACTGCCACCCCGGCCGGGCAGGCGCAGGGTGCGTTCCTTCACGGGCTGGAAGGCCGCGGCCATTTTCAATATTTCCTGCTTGGCTTCATGCAGCAGGAAAGCCTTGTTCATCACGCGGCGGTCCGTGCGGCGCAGGTAGCCGTTGCGCTGGGCCTCGTCGAAGCTGGTGTGGACGGTGGCCGTGCCGATGCCCTGGAAGGCCGCCTTCACCTTGGGCATGGGGCCCAGCTCGCCCTTGGCGGCCATGGCGTCCTCCATGCGGAGCAGCATCTGGAGGCAGCCGCCGCCCGCGGGAATGACACCGACACCGACCTCGACCAATCCGATGTAGAGCTCGGCGTGGCCCACCACCCGCTGGCAGGCCATGGAAACTTCGCAGCCACCGCCCAGGGCCAGGTTGAAGGGCGCCGCCACCGTGGGGAACGGGGCGTAGGTCAACATGCGGCCCGCATACTGAAGGCGCCGGGCGACTTCTTCGATCAGGTCGAACTGCTTGTCCTTGGCGGCATTCAGCACCATGACCAGGTTGGCACCGGC
>JANXYT010000237.1 GCA_025355915.1 Holophagaceae bacterium | reverse complement strand
CTCCGCCAAAGTGGCCCTTCGCTCCTGCTGCGGCCTCACGCGGCACCTCCTGTGCCGCGCCCTACGGGCTTCGGCTCCGCCAAAGTGGCCCTTCGCTCCTGCTGCGGCCTCACGCGGCACCTCCTGTGCCGCGCCCTACGGGCTTCGGCTCCGCCAAAGTGGCCCTTCGCTCCTGCTTCTGCTCATGCCTCCAGACTAGCGAACCCCCCAGGTAGCATGGAGGGATGGATCTGGTTCTGCTCCGCCTCTCCGCCCTCGGCGACATCCTCCGGGTCATGCCCGCCTGGGCCAACCTTCGCGAGGCCTTTCCAGAGGCGCGGTTCCGGGTGGTGGTGGAGGACCGCCATGCCTTTCTGCTGGAACCGTTGCCCTGGTTGGAACCCGTGGTGGTCCAGCGCAGGCGCCTGTCTAATCCAGTGTCGGCGCTCGGGGAACTGAAGCGAGTGGCGGCGCAGGTGCGGGACGGGGAGGTCAGTTTGGATTTCCACGGCATCCTAAAGGCCGCGCTCATCCCAAAGTTGGCCGCCATCCCGGAACGGTGGGGGGACGGGGTCACCAAAGAGTTCTCCGGATCGCTCCAGACCCATCCTCTGGCCTTCCGCCACCAGACCCGGTATGAGCAAGCGCTGGGGCTGGCGGAGGCGTTCGGCCACAGCCGGGGCGTCGAGGGGTTGGGGCGGTTCCACCCGGCGCTGCAGAGCGTGTCGCTTCCGGATCCCGGCCTCATCTGGCTGCAGGAGGTGAAACCGCGGTTGGTGTTGGTGCCCGGGGCCTCTCGCCGCGGCGCCATCAAGCGCTGGCCCTTGCACCACTGGATTACCCTGGCGCAGCTCCTGCAGGGCCGGTGTGACCTGCGCTGGTCCCTGGGGCCCGAGGAGGAGGACCTGCGCGGCTGGTTGCCAGAGACGACGGGAGTTCCCGCCCTGCCTCGCCTGGGCTTTTGGCAGCTGGCCGCGGCGCTTCGCCAGGCGGATCGTGTGATCGCGCCAGACACCGGGTTGCTGCACTTGGCTGTGGTATTGGGAGTTCCCGCCCTGGGGCTCTATGGTTCCAGCGATCCCGTGGTGGCAGGGTTGCCATCCGGCGCGGGACAAATCCTCCGCACAGGCATCAGCTGCTCCCCCTGCCGGGAACGGGCCTGCCAGCGGCGGCAGTGCCTGGAAGAACTGCTGCCGGACCAGGTCGCTGCCGCCCTGTTCGGCTCCTGCACCGTTACTTCATGTGGAACTTGAACTTCCCCTCATGGCATTCCAGGCACTTCACCACCGGCGGCTGGTGCTGGCGGTGGCATTCCGTACAGGGGATTTCACCCAAGTGGGAGCCGTGGGGATTGGGCTTCGCATCCTTCGTCACCGCCTTCATGGCAGGGTAATCGCCGTGGCAGGTCATGCAGGATTCGGACGCCACTGCTTTCTTGGTGGGCTTTTCCTCCTGGTGGCAGTCGAAGCAGTGGACCCCAGCCTTGGCGTGGTGCGCTGGCAGGCTGCGGCTGCTTGCCTGCTGGGATGGCGAAGGAAGTGCCCATAGAAGGCCGCAAATGAGAATGGTGAAGCTGCTGGCACGGGTCATGGCAGATTCCTCTGAGATGCTGGGGCGCTGGATCATCGGGGAGCGAGAGCAGTCTACAAGAGCCAGGTGCGTCGTGAGCGGCGGCCCACTCTGACTCGATCGTCCCAGATGCAGGCCCACTGGACTTTAAAGACGCACCCGTGATCTGAATCACGTTTCCAGTGGAGTGGAGGGGTAATTCTCAACCCGGTGTACGATCATGACCGATAGGGAATTTATTGTTAACGTTGCCATGTCCTTCCGCTTTTTTTTCATCTTTAGATGGTCGAAACGCCTGAGCGTTGCTGCCTGCACCACCGTTTGAGGGGGAATCCCATGAGCATGAACCGCACACTCGCTTCGGGCCTTGCCCTGGTGGCCGGAATGTCCTGTTTCGGGTGGCTGCAGGCCCAGACGGCTCAGGCCCGGGCCAAGGTTCCGGCAGCCATCCCCAGGTACCAGCCCTTGGTTCAAGTAAAGGGCCCCATCGACCTTATCGGGACTGATGCGCTCTCCGACCTCGGAGATGAATGGTCCAGCGCCTTCCGCAAGGTGCATCCAGAAGCCAATCTGATCTTCCGGCCCAAACTCACGAAGGATGCCGTGAAGTCATTCGTGGACGGTACCAGCCTTCTCATCCTCACGGCTCGAGAGTTCACGCCTGAGGAAGCGAAGTCTTTCCAAGCCAAGTTCGGCTATATGCCCATGCGCATCCCCATCTGTCTGGATGCCAACATCGTTTTCGTCAATAAGAACAACCCCCTCACCTCGATCACGATGGAACAGTTGGACGCCATCTACTCCAGGTCGAGGCTGGGCGGCGCCAAGTCCCCCGCTCTTGTTTGGGGAGACCTCGGTCTCAAGGGCGAGTGGGCGAAGCTCCCCATCCAGGCCTATAGCCGGGAAGCGGGGACTGCTACTCGCGCTTCGATTGCTGAAAAGGTGATGCTCAACGGCGAATTCCGTCAGGGCATTCAGGATCGGAACGATGCCTCCTCCCTGGCCGAAGCGGTCATGACCGATCAGACAGGCATCGCGATTGCAACCATGTCCTCCTGGTACTTCGCCAACAAGGTGCTGCCAGTGGTGCCGTTCCATGCGGAGGATGCGCGGTTCCCGAACCAGGACAATGTCACCACCAGCAAGTACCCCATGCCCCGCCTGTACTATGCCTACCTGAACCGCACTCCCGGCGCACCGCTGCCCGGCCCGGTCAACGAGATCATCCATTTTCTTCTGACCCAGGAGGGCCAGAATGCTGTGGCGGACTCAGGTCTCCTGCCCGGCCCGCCGGAGTTCATCACCATTGCCTTGAGGCGCCTGAGCCGTTAAACAGTAAGGACAGAATAGGAAGCGGCCCCATCCGGGGGCCGCTTCCGTTATTTCAGGCCTTCCGCCAGCCACAGCTGCCGTCTTTGCGGTCCTCGATCACGATGCCCAAGGCCTTGAGCTGGTCTCGCACACGGTCAGCCTCGGCCCAGTTCTTCGTGGCTTTGGCTGCCTTCCGAGCCTCGATGAGCGCTTCGACCTCGGCTTCCACGCTGTCCTCCTGGTGGGGCCAGGCCGCGAAGATGCCATCGGTCTCGTCCAGGAAGGCCAGCACGGCGTCCCGCTCTTCGCGGCTGAGGGCCACATGGTCGTCCTGGGCGTTGAGGTCGCTGATGAGCGTGAAGATGGCCGCAAGGGCCTCGGGCGTGTTGAGATCATCCGCCATGGCCGCCCAGAACGCCTCCCGGGCCTGCTCCAGCCGCACCGCAGGGACCACCGCCTCCTTCCAGGGCCCTCCGCCGGCCTGCCCCTCGCCCTCCATGCGCGAGCGGAAGGCGCGGATGCGCTTGAGGGAGTTCTCGGCGGCCCGCAGGCCTTCGAAGCTGAAGTTCAGCACCTTGCGGTAGTGGTTGCTCTGGATGGCGTAGCGCAGTGCAATCGGATCCACGCCCTTCTCCATGAGATCGCGGAGGGTAAAGAAATTCCCGAGGCTCTTGGCCATTTTCTGGCCCTCGACCATGAGAAACTCGCCATGGACCCAATGGTTCACCCAGCGGTGGCCCAGGCTGCCTTCGCTCTGGGCGATTTCGTTCTCGTGGTGGGGGAAGATCAGATCCACCCCGCCACTATGGATATCCACACGGTCGCCCAGCAGGTCCATGCCCATGGCCGAACACTCGATGTGCCAGCCCGGACGCCCCGGCCCCCAGGGGCTGTCCCACCAGGGTTCGCCGGGCTTGACGGCCTTCCACAGCACGAAGTCGCTGGCGGAATCACGCTCGTATTCGTCCGCGTCCACCGAGGCGCCGGCCTGCATGCCCTCGCGGTCGAGGTGGGCGAGGCAACCGTAGTGGGGAAGTCCTGCGATGCGGTAGTAGACGCTGCCCTCGCGTGCGTAGGCCAGCCCCTTGGCCTCGAGATCCTGCACCAGGCGGATCATCTGGGGGAGATAGGCGGTGGCCCTCGGCAGGAAGTCCGCCGGCCGGACGCGCAGGGTATGCAGATCCTCCAGGAAGATGGTGGTGAAGCGGTCAGTGAGGGCCTTCATGGCCCCGTGGCGAGCCTCATTGGTGGCATCCGCGGGCAGGGGTCCCTGGGAGTCGCGGATGATCTTGTCCTCGACATCCGTGA
>JANXYT010000209.1 GCA_025355915.1 Holophagaceae bacterium | reverse complement strand
TATCAATAAAAAAGCCCGCAAACCTAATGGCTGCGGGCTTCTTCGTTGGCGGAGAGTGAGGGATTCGAACCCTCGGTAAGTTTTTGGCCTACACACACTTTCCAGGCGTGCTCCTTAAACCACTCGGACAACTCTCCATGGCTTCCACGCAAAGGCGGAAGCAACAAGGTTATCACGGCCTCAGGCTTCGGCCTAGGGCTGTGATTGGAAGGACTACACGGCCTCGAGGACGGCTACCAGCAGCTTCCAGAAGTTGCCGACGGAGGGCACGCTCACGTGCTCGTCGGGGGTGTGGACGTCCCACATGCTGGGACCGAAGGACACCATTTCCATCTGGGTGTATTTTTCGCCGATGAGGCCGCACTCGAGTCCAGCGTGGATGGCCATGATCTCAAGAGGCTTGGCGAAGGTCTTCTGATTGGCATCCTGGACGATCTGGACCAGGGAGGCTTTGGGTTCGGGCTTCCAGCCCGGGTAACCGCCGGAGACATGGGACTCGAAGCCACCCAGGGCGCAGGTGGCCGCGATGCGCTCGGACAGGGCGGTCTTCGAGGCGTTGATGGAACTGCGGGTGAGCAGGTTCACTTCCACTTCGCCCTCGCGGGTGTCGAGGACTCCCAGGTTGGTGGACGTCTGCACCAGGCCAGCAATGTCCGGGCTCATGGCCTCAACGCCGTGGGGCAAGGCGAGCAGCAGGCGGATGAGCGCATCCGCGCCGGCGCCCGACATGATCTGGGTGGCCTCGCCGGCCTCCAGGGCCAGGTGCAGGCCGGGGTCATGGGCGCCCAGGGCGGCGCGCCAGTGGGCTTCCTGGGCCGCCAGCGCCTCGCGGAAGGCCTTTTCTTTCACCGGGTCCAACAGAATCATCGCCGAGGCTTCGCGGGGGATGGCATTGCGCTTGTTGCCGCCCTTTATTGAGGCCAAACCGAAGCCGAAGTCTGGCTTGAGAGAGCCCAGAACCTGGGCGAGGATCCGGATGGCATTGCCGCGTCCCGCGTGGATGTCGATGCCGGAGTGGCCGCCTTTGAGGCCGAACACTTTCAGGCGGAAGGCCCGGCTGCCAGCGGGAATTCCGGTGCGGCTGAGCTTGCGGGTGACGATGGTGTCTTCCCCGCCGGCACAGCCGATGGTCAGGTAGCCCTCTTCCTCGCTGTCGAGGTTGAGCAGGAACTTGGCCTTGAGAACGCCTGGCTGGAGGCCATTGGCGCCCGTGAGGCCGGTTTCCTCATCGATGGTGATCAGCGCCTCGATGGGGCCATGGGCGATGTCCTGGCTGCCGAGTACCGCCAAGGCGGCGGCCACGCCGATGCCGTTGTCGGCGCCCAGCGTGGTGCCTTTGGCGCGGAGGAGGTCGCCGTCCCTCAGCAGCTGGATGGGATCCCGGGTGAAGTCGTGGTCGGTGCCTTCATTCTTCTCGCAGACCATATCCACATGGGCCTGAAGGCAGATGGTGGGGTGGCTTTCCCGGCCCAGCGTGGCCTTCTTCCGGATGATCACGTTCCCAACCGCGTCGCGCTCGACCTCACAGCCGAGGGCCTTGGCCTGATCGGCCACCCAAGCCGCTGCGGCGGCCTCGTTCTTGGATCCGCGGGGGATCTTCGACAATTCAAGGAAGTAGGACCAGAGCAACTTGGGTTCGAGGGTTTCGAGCAGGGCATTCACGGTGACTCCAAGGAAGACATGCCGGCCTGAGGCCGGAGTGAGGTCTTCAGAGTACCGGCGGCTCCCCGGGACCGGCGTGACGCGCATCACGATGGTCAAGCGCCCTGGGCTGCCAGATGGGGCGGCTACCTGCCAGCAATTCTATGATTTCGACTCCCTGTCGATCTTGTTCCGCCAACAAGGGGCCCCATACGGGACCCCTTGTTGGCGGAGAGAGAGGGATTCGAACCCCCGAACAGGTTTCCCCGTCTCCGCATTTCGAGTGCGGTGCCATCAACCACTCGGCCATCTCTCCGGAACGCTCATTCTAGCAAATCGCCCAGTAGAAACCAGCCTTCGGATAGGATCCAGCCATCGGGAGATCCTATGGGCTGGGCGAGGCGGGCAATGCTGGGAATGATGATGATCGCGGTGGCGCAGGCCCAAGCGGCGGACCTTTCGCTGACGGATGTGGCCGCGGACCGGTTCGCGGCACTGGCCCTGAAGTGCGTCCGGCAGGAATACCCCAATAAGCTCGACCATGTCATGAACGGGGCGGGGGAGGTGAAGTCCCCGAAGGACCTGCATCCCGCATTCTACGGGTGCTTCGACTGGCATTCATCGGTGCATGGGCACTGGATGCTCGTGAAGCTGCTGCGGGAACATCCAGGCATGGCCCGGGCGGCCGAGATCCGCGCGGTGCTGGACGAGAACCTTTCTCCGGATCGCATCGCCGTGGAGGTGGCCTATCTGGGGCAGGGCAACCGGCGGAGTTTCGAACGGACGTATGGCTGGGCCTGGCTGCTCAAGCTCGCGGCGGAACTGCGGACTTGGGACGATCCCGCGGCGGCGCATTGGGCCGCCGCCCTGCAGCCCCTGGCTGATGAATGGGTCACCCGCTTCCAGGCCTTCCTGCCGAAGCAGACCTACCCCATTCGCACCGGCGTCCATCCGAACACCGCCTTCAGCCTGGACTTGGCTCTGGACTATGCCCGCGCCGCCAAGGACACGCGGTTCGAGGCCCTGATCCTCGATCGGGCCCGAGCCTGGTTCGGGCGGGATCGGCTGGGACCGCTGGCCTGGGAGCCCGGGGGCGAGGACTTTTTGTCTCCGTGCCTGGAGGAGGCGGCGCTCATGTCGCGGGTGCTGTCCCGCCCCTCCTTTCGCCGATGGCTGACTGGCTTCCTTCCGGGCCTCCCGGGGGGACTGGTTCCCGCCGTGGTCTCCGACCGCACGGATCCGAAGATCGTCCACCTGGACGGCCTCAATCTCAGCCGGGCGCGGACCCTTCATCGCCTGGCCACGGCGCTCGGCCAGGGGGATCCGCGTTCCGCGAGGCTGAAGCAGATGGCAGATCGGCACGCCCGGACCTCCTTGCCCCATCTGGCTTCGGGTAGCTATGAAGGCGAGCATTGGTTGGCCACCTTCGCGGTGCGGATGCTGTCGGAACGCCAGGGCGGAGCGCTAAGCGACTGACGACGGGGAGGCATCGGGGCCGATGACAGCCACCAGATGGCTGAAATACCCCCGATCCTCGGACAGGAGGTGGCCTTTGACCAGGTCCATGGCCAGGAAGGACACGAGCTTTCCGAAATCCAAATGGCCAGCCTGGACCTCGGCCTGGAGCGCCCGGGCCTTGGCCAGCAGGGAGGCGTGGAGGGCCGCGTGTTCCGTCAGATCAGGGTAATGGGCCGCCCGCAGGAGGGCTTCTTCGTCGTGGAAATGTTGGGCCGTATGGGCCAGCAGGGTCTCAAGGCACAGGGACACCTCGGGCAGGGGGCGATCCTCCGTGAGCACGGACATCAGGGCACTCGCCAGGCGGAAGAGCCGCTGGTGCTGTTTGTCGATGAGGGCGTTGCCGCTTTCATAGGCCTCCTCCCAGATCACTTCGAGCAGGGATCGCTCCGAGGATGGGTCGGCTTCTGGACGGTTGGAGGCCGCAGCGGCCACTGTTCGATTTCGGCCCTCGGTCTTGGCCCGATAGAGCGCCTGGTCGGTGCGCTCGATCCATTCGGAGAGGCTTTCTCCAAGGGCATATTCCGCCACGCCCAGGCTCATGGTCACCTGGCCGACTCCTGGGAAATCGATGGCCGCCACGGCCGCCCGCAGCTTTTCCGCAAGGCCCATGGCTCCTTCCATCCGGGTGCCGGGTGCCAAGACCAGGAACTCCTCGCCACCCCACCGGATGAGGGCGTCCGAGGCCCGCAGCTGCTGGAGGACGGTTTGCGCGGTGCCCACCACCACCGCGTCGCCCGCGCTGTGCCCAAAGGCATCGTTGACCCGCTTGAAATGATCCAGATCGAACATGAGCAGCGAGAGGGGATCGCGTCGGCGTCGGGCGAGGGAGATCTCGGGCAGGACTGCCTCCTCGAAGCGGCGCCGGTTCCAGGCCCCAGTCAGCCGATCCGTGGACGCCACTTGTTCCAGCTGGTCCAGGGCCCGCTGCAGGCCCTGGTTGGCCAGCTCCGCCGTGCGGCGGGCCTCGTCCAGGTCCCGCAGCCGCTCTGAAAGTTCGGCGTTCCGCTCCGCCACGAGGGCTTCCAATTGGTTGGCCTGCCGCGTAGCGGTGGCGAGTGGGTCGGCCTGGGCCGCTTCGGTGGCCCTCCGCAGGTCCTTCATCCGGCTGAGAATGGTCCATCCAAGGGCAAGGGCGAAGACGAGAATCGCGAGTTGAAGGGTGGTCATGCTCGCGGCTCGGCTCATCCATCCCAGGGACGAGGCCCCGAGGGAGGCGCAGCGGACCAGCAGGGCCAAGCTCACGGCCACCGCGACCCCAGCGCTGCCCACCCCGTCCCGATGGGCGCGCCGTCCCGCGATGAGGGTGAGGATGGCCAGCAGCGAGGCCAGCAGGCCCAGAATGAGCCTGGACAGGCGAAAGGAAGGTGCCCAGGGCACCAGGGCGACGAGGGAGATCGCCAGGGCGCTCATGGCCGTGATGCGCCTGGAGCGTTCCAGGCGCCGGGCGCCGGGGGAGGCGGTGAGAAGGTACGTGGTGACCCGCTCCCAGACGGCGAGGCTGGCGCCGGCGAGCACCACGGACATGGGGTGGATGGCGGGGATCAGGGAGCCAGGGAGCAGGGAGGCCGCGATATCGCTGAAGGCGATCCAGGCGGCGGCTACTGTGAGCCCGAACAATCCGGCCATGCTGAGAGTGCGGTCCCGGAGGGGACGATAGGCCAGGATGGACAGGAGCGCCAGCGCCACCAGGATGCCCGCCAGGAAGGACTGGATGGCGATGGGCAGGGCCAGCTGACCGGATGGGATGGATGGAGCCGCGAGGGTGAACATATCCTGATGTTCATCGGCGCCGTTTGAAAAAAGCTTGGATTTGGGCCCGGCACTCCGGTTCCAGCAACCCCCCCTGGAAGTCGAATCGATGATTAAGTGCGGCGCCATCCAGCGTATCCAGCCAACGGCTAACGCCCACCTTGGGATCGGTGGCGCCGTACACCACCCGGCCCACCCGCGCGTGGATGAGGGCGCCGAAGCACATGAGGCAGGGTTCCAGCGTCACGTACAGCGTGGCGCCCGTGAGGCGGTAGTTCTTGGCCCAGGCCCCGGCGCTCCGCAAAGCCAGCATTTCTGCGTGGGCCGTGGGATCGTTCAGCTTCACCGGGTGGTTGTGGCCGCGGCCCAGCAGAGCGCCTTCCGACACCAGCACTGCGCCCACGGGCACCTCGTCCAGGCGGTCCGCCTTCTCGGCTTCCTCGAGGGCGAGCTTCATGAAGTAGATGTCGTCACCGCTCCACATTTATCCAGTGTGGCTTAAACAGCGGCCCGTACATCAGGAACAAAGGAGCAGTATGGCCGATTCGGCCTTGAAGAAAAAGGCTGATCCTCGCATTTCCGGGTCGCTACACTCACTTTGGTCCTGCAAGGACCGAATCATTCTCACGACCCCGCGACGGCTCGGCCTTCGCGGGGTTTTTGCCAAGCACGGGCGGAGGCCACATGCGCGCGCACCTGATCCTGAAGGACGGCACCATCTTCCGGGGACGGGCACCGTTGGGCTTTGGTGGCAGCGGCGAGGCGGTCTTCACCACGGCCATGGCGGGCTACCAGGAGATTCTCACCGATCCAAGCTTTGCGGGGCAGATGGTCTGCATGACCTTTCCCGAGCAGGGCATCTACGGCATCCACGCGGATCTCAACGAGGGCACGCGGCCCTGGGCCACGGGCCTGCTCTGTCGCCGCCTGACCTTCGCGCCGGATCACCACCGCAGTGAGGGCGATCTGGCAGGCTGGCTCAAGCGCCACCACATCCCCGTGATGTCCGACCTGGACACGCGGGCCCTGACCCAGCACCTGCGGGACCAGGGTTCCCAGCCCTCCCTCATCTGGACCGAAGTGGATGGCGGCCTCGAAGCCGGCGTGGCAAAAGCCAAGGCCCTGCCGGACATGACTGGCCAGTCCCTCTGCGGGGCGGTGAGCTGCAAGGACCCCTACGAGCTGAATCCCGGCGGCGCGTTCCGCGTGGCG
>JANXYT010000275.1 GCA_025355915.1 Holophagaceae bacterium | reverse complement strand
GGACGCCAAGGTGGAGACGCCGGGCGCGGATGATCTGTTTCCCATCGGCACCCTGGCCCTGGTGGAATCGGTCATCGCCTTGCCCAAGGACTATTACAAGGTCGGCGTGAAGGGCATCGCCCGCGTGACCCTGCGGCGCTACGACGACAGTGGCGAGGTCATCCAGGCGGAGGCCTACCTGCTGCCAGAGCCCTCTCCACCCACCGGTGAATCCCTCCGGCCCTTCCACCAGGCGGTGGAGGCCTTCCTGGGCCGCAACTCCGATGCCTCGCGCCTGCTGAGCATGGATCAGATCCGGGAGCTGCCCCTGGGCAAGGCCATCGACACCGTGGCGGGGCTGGTGCCCGCCGAGGTCAAGCAGAAGCAGGAGATTCTCGAGCAGGTGGACATCGAGCCCCGCCTCGCGGCCCTGATGCTCCTGCTGGAGCTGGATGCCGCCCGCTCCGAAGTGGATCGCACCCTGGATGAAAAAACCCGCCAGCGCCTGGATCAGGATCACAAACATTACGTGCTGAACGAGAAGATGCGCGTCATCCAGCAGGAGCTGGGCAAGAAAGAAGAAAAGGACGAAGCCACTCGCCTGCAGGACCAGATCGAAGCCGCCGGCATGTCCGTCGAGGCCAAGGCCAAGGCCCTGGAGGAATTGGAGCGCCTGGAGGCCATGCCGCCCCAGAGCGCCGAGGCCACCGTCAGCCGCACCTACCTGGACTGGCTGCTGGCCCTCCCCTGGAAGGCCATGGCCGAGGAACGCCTCGATCTCGTGGAGGCCGAACGGGTGCTCGACGAAGATCATTCTGGCCTGGAGAAGATCAAGGCCCGCATCCTCGAACATCTGGCCGTCATGGCGCGGCTGCAGAGCCAGCAGATCGATGATCAGGGCCGGGCGGCCAAGGGCACGGCTTCGCCGGGCCCGCAGGCGGGGGGCCCAGGGGGGACGCAGAAGCCCGAAGGGCTGGGCGGTCCCACCCGGACAGAATCAAGCCCGCTCCGAGGTCCCATCCTGTGTCTGGTGGGCCCGCCTGGCGTCGGCAAGACCTCGTTGGCCCGCAGCATCGCCCGCGCCCTGAACCGGCCCTTCATGCGGCTCTCCCTGGGAGGTGTGCGCGATGAGGCGGAGATCCGCGGCCACCGGCGCACCTACATCGGCTCCATGCCGGGGCGCATCATCTCGCTGATGAAGAAGGCGAAGGTTCGCAACCCGCTCATCCTGCTGGACGAGATCGACAAGATGGCCTCGGACTTCCGCGGTGACCCCAGTTCGGCCCTGCTTGAAGTCCTCGATCCCGAGCAGAACGCCAGCTTCCAGGACCACTACCTGGATGTGGGCTTCGATCTCAGCCAGGTGCTCTTTCTCGCCACGGCCAACCTGCGCCACCAGATCCCTGAGCCCCTGGACGACCGCCTGGAGATGCTGGAACTCAGCGGCTACACCACCAGGGAGAAGCTGGCCATCGCCGAGCAGCACTTGCTCCCTCGCGCCCTGGAAGGTCACGGCATGAAGGATATGGGCGTGCGCTTCGAGACCGCCGCGCTGGAGAAGCTGGTGCAGTCCTACACCCGCGAAGCGGGCGTGCGCCAGCTGGAACGCGAGATCGCCAACATCCTCCGCAAGCTGGCGAGGCACACGCTCCAGCCGGAAAAGGGCGTGCCCTTCGATCCCATCATCACCGCCGATCGCGTGCCCAAGCTGCTGGGCCCCGAAAAGATCCTGGAGACCCGCGCCGAGGACACGGCTCCGCCGGGCCTGGTGAACGGCCTGGCCTGGACACCCTCGGGCGGCGACCTGCTGACCATCGAGGCCGCGGTGCTGCCGGGCAAGGGCAACCTCAAACTCACGGGCAAGCTGGGCGAAGTCATGCAGGAAAGCGCCAACCTCGCCCTCAGCTACGTCCGCGCCCGGGCCGAGCGCCTGGGCCTGAAGCGCGACTTCCTCGATACGGTGGATCTCCACGTCCATGTGCCCGAGGGCGCCATCCCCAAGGACGGCCCCAGCGCCGGCATCACGCTCGCCACGGCCCTGATCTCGGTGCTGACGGGCATTCCGGTCCGGGCCGAGCTGGCCATGACC